>NZ_CP037863.1 GCF_004353845.1 Citrobacter arsenatis | reverse complement strand
ACATGCTGGTACCTTTCCCTGGTGCTTCCTCGCTCACTCGCGGGCGATGCCCGGTCGCTCGGCTGCGGCGAGCACTGCCTCCTTTCTAAAAACGGCTTTATCCAATCCTCGCAACGGGTATTTCTTTCCAACGAGTAGTGTACGCGGGGGAAAGCATGTCACGCTTCATTTGCCATTCAGGTGCAATCCCACGCCCAGCAAACCATATTTTCCCGAGTCCTGAATGGTTAATACCATCCAGGGTTTTCATCAGTTGCGTGCTCTGTTCCCGCGGCTGCACTTCATCAAACAAATTGAGCTGAGAAACCCCGGTTGGAGTGAAATCGTTGAGCATACAGCCCGCCTTTGCATAGCGGTGACCATCCACCCAGATCCTGTCCAGTGCTTTCACTGCTGCGGCTATGATGTCCCGTGTATCCTGCGTGGGGATGAGCAATTTTTCACTGGCCAGATTACCGTAGTAGGGTTCATTTACGGTAAACGGCGATGTTTTCAAGAACACGGCAATATGCCTGCAGAATTGACGCTCGCCGCGCAGCTTTTCGGCGGCACGTTCAGCGTGCTGACAGACTGCCTGCCGCATCGCCTCATAAGTCGTGACACGTTCACCAAAGCTCCGGCTGCAGACTATCTGCTGTTTGGGGGACGGTGCTTCCTCCAGTGAAATACAGCTTTCTCCATTGAGTTCCCGGACCGTTCTCTCCAGAACCACATTAAAATTTTTCCTGATGAACGTTGGATTCGCGCGGGCCAGCTGCAGTGCTGTGGTGATCCCCATTGTGTTCAGCTTCTTTGAGATCCTGCGACCCACCCCCAGATTTCCTCCACCGGCTGCAGTGACAGCAGTTTTTCTGTACGGCGGGGATTACCCGGCGTTAACGCCAGTACGCCGCCAAATTGTGGCCACTCTTTGGAAGCCCATTGTGCTGACTTCGCCAGGGTTTTCGTAGGTCCCATTCCGACGCCGATGGTCAGCCCCGTGCCGGAACGAACGTGCTCACGCAGCTGCCGGCCGAAATCCTCGAAATCGATGCAGCTGTCAATACCGCGAATATCCAGGAACATCTCGTCAATGGAGTACTGCTCAACGCGTGGCGCCAGCGCTTCCAGATGAACCATGACCCTGTTCGACATGGAGGCGTAGAGGGCGTAATTACTGGAGAACGCGATGACCGGCTCCGGAAATTTTACCGACTTCAGCTGAAACCACGGCACTCCCATTTTTATGCCCAGCCGTTTCGCTTCAGCGCTGCGCGCGATTACACAACCATCGTTGTTACTCAGAACCACCACAGGCCTGTCACGCAAATCGGGACGAAATACTTTCTCGCAGCTCGCGTAAAAACTGTTAACGTCAGCCAAAGCAAACATCAGTCTGTGCTCCGGGTTTTGTGTATAAAAGCCGTCACCACCCCGAAAATCTGCAGTTCTTCCGGATAAAGCGTGGGGTAGGTTGGATTCATCGGCAGCAGGGCGATACGGGGCTTCAGCTGCAGGCGCTTAACGGTGAACTCGCCATCTGTTTCCGCGATGACAATATCCCCCTGCATGGGTTTCTCAGCTTTGTCGACAACCATTAAATCGCCGGAATGCAGACCCATATCCCGCATCGAATCCCCGATAGCCCTGACGAAGAAAGTTGCAGCCGGACGCCGGATACAATAGGCATTCAGGTCAAGTTCCTCCTCCGTGTAATCGGCGGCTGGCGACGGAAAACCCGCCGGGCAACGTTCGGTGAACAGCGGAGCAGTGGACTGCACCGGCTCCTGTTCGGGAGCAAGAAAAAGTAACACGGCATACCTCTTAAAATACCTGTTTTTATATACAGTATTATTTCTTCTTTTTTCTTTTTCGCAAGTGTTCTGTATGCCGACGGCTTCATCATGTTGTATTCGCGATGAATATTTCTTTGCTCAGCGTCAGATTCGACATCTCTTTACTTGCATAAATTGTTCTCTAATTTATCTCAATCAGTGTTCTTTTCTTATTGATAGGGGCTGTTGTTTATGTATAATTCACCAATAGTTCTCTAATACATCTCTTTTTGTTCTCTAAGGCGTTTTCAACTACCCAGGTGACATTCAATGAAAATTTATATCGATGACGGATCAACTAATATCAAACTTCAGTGGAAGGATGATGAGGTCAGGCAGTCAATCAGCCCTAACAGCTTTAAGCGTGAATGGGCTGTTGCATTTGGTGGACAACAAGCGTTCAACTATATGTTGAATGGTGAGCAATACTCTTTTGATCCTATCAGCCCTGATGCTGTGGTTACCACGAACGTCGCCTGGCAATACAGCGATGTGAATGTTGTTGCCGTTCACCATGCGTTGCTTAACAGCGGGATCGAACCTTGTGAAGTCGATGTGGTAGTGAGCCTGCCTTTATCTGAGTATTACGATAAAAATAACCAGCCTAATAAGGCAAACATTGAACGTAAAAAAGCGAATCTGCTGCGACCGGTCGAACTTAATGGTGGCAAGACTTTCACCATTAAGCATGTCGAGGTTATGCCCGAGTCCATCCCAGCAGGTTTTGAGGTGGTAAAAAATCTTAACGAACTGGATTCACTCCTGATTGTTGATCTGGGGGGAACCACGCTTGATATTTCTCAGGTTATGGGGAAAATGCGAGGGATTTCGCGTATTTATGGTGATTCAACCCTCGGTGTATCCTTGATCACCGGTGCGGTAAAAGAGGCGCTGTCCGTGGCAAGAACCAAAGGGAGTAGCTATCTGGCTGACGATATTATCATTCATCGTAACGATGCTTCTTATCTCTCATCACGTATCAATGACACGTCACGAATTGAACTGGTTCGTGAAGCGATTGAGAACGCTCACCACCGACTTGTTAACAGGGTTATTGAAGCCATCAACCGCTTTGAGGGATACTCCCATGTAATGGTTATCGGCGGAGGTGCTGAATTGATCGCCGATCATGTGAAGAAACACTGTGGGGTCAGGGAAGAACGCTTTTATAAAACTCGTTCATCCCAATTTGATCTCGTTAACGGCATGTACCTTATTGGATAAAAACAATGGATACGCGACGCAAAATCACGTTTTACCTGAATCCTGAAACCAACGAAGCGGACCGTTTTGTCTGCCAGAAAACAGATGAAACACCCCAGGGGGAAAGGGGACGTTTATGGCGCGCCGCGCTGCTTACAGGGTTTGCTTTTGGAAAGCAGGATGAGCGTCTTCCGTTCCTGTTCAGCGAGTTACTGAACAGGAATACATCGTTTGACGATCTGATGCAGCTGCTTAAAGCGGTTTACCCTCGTGAAGTCGAAGCGCTTTTACAGGGCAGGATAAAGGAAAATGTACCAGCTGAACGGACTGAGACTAATTTATCCTCTCAAACCCCCAATGCTGAAGATGAAACCCGCAGCAATGCAAAAGGGTTATTCTAAAATGCCGGTGGTTGATGCCAGAGAACATGGAAAGCTTATCCGCCAGTTCCTGAAGAACGTCCGGGAGATACAGGAGCTCGGGCTTATTGAGGATATTGAACATCAGACGCTGTCTGAAATTCAATCCAGTCTAATAAAGATGTCTTCGCCCGGAGCTGGCTATAAGCACACCTGTCCACGACATGGTAGCCCCTGGGAAGAGGCTGAAATTCAGCACCTTATTGAACAGGCTGGTTCATCAAGTTTCGATGTCGGGAGTTTCGCCAGTGAATACCAGCGGCGACCTGAATCCGTCATTAAATACATGAAAAAGCTGGGACTGACAAAATAGTCAGTATTTCCCATCCTCTGTTTTTGCTCAAAAAAAATACAACCCCCTCATATGGGCATTGCACCTGTAATACAGCGTGCTGTGTCCAGCTTATCCACAGACTTTTCCTCCCTTAACTGTGGACAGGGCTCGTGTCATAACAACTCTCTTTCGCTCCCTCACTGATGTTCTTCTTGCCGGAATCAGCCTGCCACCCGCTGCCAGTGTGCCGCGCCCGGACGGACACGGGACGGGCTTCTTTATCGCTCAGGCCCGGCGTCGTTGTGATTGTACGCCATGCCCTCGCCAGTTTAAGGCGCGCCCTTCAAGCCGCTTTCGCGGCATATCCTGGCCGTCGAAACAACTGACGGCTGCGGTATTCCACGGTCGGCGTTGACCCGTTACCGGACGCGACGAACAGGCAGCGTGCGGCAGGGAACGGTATCGCGGTGATGCCTCCTGCCCACCCTGACTGTGTAAGGAGCTTCCCATGCCGAACTGGTGTGCCAACCGACTGATGTTCAGTGGTATTCAAAACAGTGATGCCCTCAAAACGTGGATTGCCGGAGGTGAGTTGTCTCTGCATCACCGCGCCAGAAAAGAAGGTATTCAGCTTTTCCTTGCAGGCTGCGCGGGGATACTGCGCCCCCTGACAGAGCAACATTACGCGCCATATCCGCAACTGGTTTCTTACGGTGCGGCTGCAGACAACCGGCCTTCAGTCCAGGCATACAGCGACTGGCTGGCGATGTTTATGGCCGGAGCTGTGCTGGATGTGGAAACCTGCCAGAAGCTGCATCAGTGCTGGCTGGACAGCCATATCGGGCATGCCCGCTGGGCTACCCTCAGTGAACCGGAACAGGTAGTCATCCTGCAGCTGTACAAGCAAAAATCTTTTGACTGGGGAAACAGTTTCCGGCCTGCGCCGGTGGAGGAATGGTGGAACAGCCTGTGCGATGCTGGTGATGATTTGTTTGCCGCAGAGCCAGTGGATTTGCGTGATGTCCTGCCGACGCGTCTGAATATCGAGGTGAACGGCTTTAACGGTGGTTTGCTGACGGGTGTCCCGTCGTCATATGACCACTATCTGACCCGGTACGGTTGCAAGTGGCCAGTTGGCTATGAGGCAAATATCTGTTTCGCCGGAGAGAACACGCTGACGGTGGATTTTGACACCCCCTGGAGTCCGGTTGGCGAGGACGTTGTGGCTGAACTCAGTCAGCGGTATGGCGGGGAGGTGGAGCACTGGTTTGCAGAGCAGGGCTGCAATTACTGCGGTTATGCCCGGTACGTCAGTGGCGAAACGGACTTGTACATCACTGACGAGCTGGAGTGGGGCGAAGCTGACCCGGACGATGAGGACAGTTTCCCGGACGTAACCGGCCCGGAGTGGATTATCAACAACGTGGCGCACTTTGGCGGCTGACCGGAGGCGGGCGGGAAACCGCCCGGAATAACATGGAATTAAATCTGAATACCTGGCTTGTTGGCCTGAGTGTCGACGTCGGTGGCACTGAAATGATGGTGTATTACCTGGTTTCCGCGAGTGACCTGGCGCAGGCCGAAGCGGGCGTTCTGGAAATGGGACGCACCTGGTGGCCATCGCTGCAACGCGAGGATGACCGGCATCGGTGGGAATATGCCGCAGGCGTGGTCTGGTTTAACAGCATCGTTCTGCTCGATGATGTGGAGAACAGCATCCTGCGTGGCCTGAAGTTCCTCGATGCGTGGACAGTGACCGGCGCGCCGGATGCGCCGGTACTGCGCGACGAGTGGGGGAATGACTGGCGGGATATCACCCGCTGACGGAATACCGGGCAGGGTGACTGCCCGGTACTTCAGGGAGGAATAATGATGTCGCGCTGCTCCTCATCCATGCCGCGCCTGGCGCGGGGATATCCACTGCCCGGAGCCAGTGTGCCGCGCCCGGGCCGACACGGGACGGGCGGTTTTTCCGCTCCTGTCCGGCGTCGCTGTAATTTTACGCCATCCACTCGCACTTTAAGGAGCGCCCTTCAAGCCGCTTTCGCGGCATATCCTTGCCGTCGAAAAAACTGACGGCTGCGGTATTCCACGGTCAGCTTGACCCGTTACCGGTCGCGGCGTACAGGCTCCGGGCAGCAGGGAACGGACGTCGTACCGACGTCCTCCTGGATGCCCCCTGTAACCACGAGGTGTCCCTATGTCCCGTTTTATCCTGGGTAACTGCGTCGATATTATGTCCGGCTTTCCGGATCGAGCCGTTGATTTCATCCTCACCGATCCCCCGTATCTGGTCGGGTTCCGTGACCGTTCCGGGCGCAGTATTGCCGGTGACAAAACTGATGAATGGCTGCAACCCGCCTGCAATGAGATGTACCGCGTCCTGAAAAAAGACGCACTGACGGTCAGTTTCTACGGCTGGAACCGCGTCGATCGTTTCATGGCCGCGTGGAAAAGTGCCGGATTCAGTGTCGTCGGGCATCTGGTTTTCACCAAAACCTACTCGTCGAAATCGGCCTATGTCGGCTATCGCCATGAATGCGCCTATATCCTGGCGAAAGGCCGTCCGGCGCTGCCGCAGGACCCGTTACCGGATGTGCTGGGCTGGAAATACAGCGGCAACCGCCACCACCCGACCGAAAAACCTGTTACCAGCCTGCAACCGTTGATCGAGAGCTTCACACACCCGAACGCCATTGTTCTCGATCCGTTTGCCGGTTCCGGCTCCACCTGTGTGGCCGCCGTCCAGGCTGGGCGCCGTTATATCGGCATTGAGCTGATGGAGCAGTACCACAAAGCCGGGATTACCCGCCTGTCAGCCGTGCAGCGCGCCATGCAGCGCCCGGCCGCCAACGACGTCTTTTATCCGGAGGCCGCGTGATGAACTACGACGGACATGAGGCCCTGCGCCACGATATTGCCGGGCTGGCAAACAATTTATGTGACCTGAAAACCACCATGAAAGTGCTGGAAGAAAAGTATCACTACCGGCATGACGGGCTGCCGGAGCGGCTCGCCGGGGTAAGTTTACGCCGTGCCAGTGAACTGCTGGATAAGGCATTCAATCAGATCCTCATGCTGGACGAGAGTTTTCAGGACTGACGACGGGCGGCGTTGCCGCCCCACAGAATTAACGGAGAAAAAACATGTACGGAACCTGTGAAACCCTCTGCCGGTTGCTGAGTGAGCAGTATCCCGCAGAAACCCCGCTGACCCTGATTATCTGGTCGCCAGCGGATATCGAAGGGCTGGCTGACGGCATTGAATGTGCCGTTTCTGAACAGGACATAAAGGCGGTGCTGGCGCGTATAGATGCCATACCGGAAGACCAGCGCCTTGATTCTGGAGTGCCTTCTTGTGCGGTGATGGACCTGATTGATCAGGTGAAAGAAGCCGTTCCGGCGGTGATGGTGCCGGCTGACCTGCTTGAAACCCTGCTGATGACCGCCGAACAGGCGTTATGGCACAGGGAATGGACCGCCCGGGATGACAACCATCCGGTGCCAGACAGCGTTGCCCGCCGCCTGGCTGATACGGCGAAAGTGCGCGCCTTACTGAAAAACTGAATCCCCACGCCGCCCCGGCGGCGTGGACTGACCCCGTTCAGAGGAACCCATTATGCAGGAAACCACCACCTTAAACGCCCTTGTGATGCGCCGTGCGCGCGATTTGATTGCTGATTATGGATGGCCCGACCATACCGATGTTGAACAGTGTGCTCCGCACAAACCGGGATGGATAAGCATTTATGTCCGTCTGGATGCAGTTGATATCGTTCACCTGCTGCCTTTGCTCTGTGTCGGTGACGTACCCGCCGCGTTGCAACGTGCCATGACAAAAATAACCGGAACACAGGCACAGATTATTTTGTCCGGCAGCCGTTATGCCGACGACCCGCAGCTTCCGGAGGACGGGACACGGATAACTTTTCCCAGGGCCGGGGAATGGCTGACAGAGCCGGAGATTCAGGCGGTAACGGACTGCCTGTCCCGCGCTGTGCGGGATATCTCCCGGCAGGTTCGGGAAGATGCACGCCGGATACAGGCAGCGCTGACCACGCGCGGGGAAACGCTGTTTTACCGGCAGACCCGAAATTTCCGTCTGGTGGTGAAGGAAAACGATTTGCCCTGCTGGCTGGACGACGATGACGACAGGATACCGGTGGTGCTCGATGCCATCCTGAACAAAGGGGCGCGTTACAGTGCCGTGGAGTTCTTTGTTATCAGTGACAAAGTGGATCAAATCCTGGCATGTGGCCAGATGTGTGATGTGCTGCGTATTCCCGGGGAGCCTCCGCGCCGGTGGATGGATTTAACCCTGTTACATGAGGTCATGGCAGAAGCGCGCGCAGAAATCAGTCTTGTCTGCAATGCCCTGTCAGCAATCCGGCCAGTGTAGCGAACAGCAGGGGGCGGAGGCCCCCTGAATCAACCCTGAAGGATGTCGCCGGCTCCGCTTTTATGGCGGCCCCGTCCCTGCGTGACGTGGCCTGGTGGTTTTCCACTCTGTCAGTCCGGTGTCGTGTGCGGGCTGTGCCGTGCATCCATCGTAGTCGGGCTGTCGGGGATACAAGGGTAAAGTGCACGCGGCGGTCACCCGGTCCTTCCTTCACGTCAGCCGTTATCTTCCGGTCGTTCGACCGCTCAGGTTTCACGGTCTCACCCTTCAGCTCCCGTCTGCCGTGCGCGTCAGGCTGCGGCTTCCCTTGCGCCCTTGTATCCCCGACCGATCGCCCGACTGGTCTGGATGCACGGCACCGCCCGGTGTTGCGGAATATGTGATTACGGAGGTTTACCATGCAGTTAGCTACACGTCAGCACACCCTTAACGTCGAAGAATCCGACCGCCTTTCTTTCCTGCCGTACATGTTCGGCACCGATTTTATGCTGGCTGAATTACAGGTGTATGCCCTGGCAAAACAGTGGATGCCCGAATACAACGGGGGGTTCTGGCATTTCATCCGTCTGCCGGAAGGCGGCGGGTACATGATGCCCGACTGCGGTCGGATTCACATGGTAAACGGTGAAAACTGGTTTGATCGTACCGTCAGCGCCGACGCCGCCGGAATTATTCTGACCTCGCTTGCCATTACCCGCCGTTGCTGGACGCATCACGACTGTGGCAACGCCGCACTCACACACCTGTATATGCTGCGTGATACCCAGCTCTGGAATCACATCGTTTTTCACCCTGAATGCAACGCCATATACGCCGCACTCGACTGATTAACCGACGGGGCGGCGATGCCGCCCCGCTGTAACCGCCATTCATCAATTAAAGAGAAACATGCCATGTACGGAACCGTCAGTGAAATCTGTATTGCCTTGCTGAAACAGCATGAAAACAACAAAAAAATTGCCGTCATTACCTGGACGCCGGAGGACGTGCGGGAAGCGGGCGCGGAGTACAGCCCCACGGACGACGATGTGTCTTATGTGCTCCGCGTCATCGGTAAAGCAGGCAGTGCCGGAGTGTGGCGGTACGGGTTAGGACTGGAATTTGTCGCCGATGAACTCAGCAAAATCTCCGCTGCGCGGGCATCGCGCCAGATTGCTGTACCCGAAGATGCGCTGCGTGTCCTGTTGCCCCTGATGGAAGCCGGAATGAACATTCTGCGTTATCAGAGGGCGGACACGGCTGCCGAGGAATGCGCCGCGCTGGATATGCTCAAAACCCTGCTGGCAGTGCCGTTTACGCCGCGTCCGGCTGAATAACAGACGGGGCGGCGATGCCGCCCCTTTTTTAAAAGGATAAAACTATGTACGCACCCGTGAAAGAAATCATGACCGATCTCCTGAAATATAACCTGTCATCCGATGAAGCATTGCTGGTTCTCTGTATTACCCGTGAGGACATCCGCATGTTGACCAGTGAATGGCCTTTGTCCGAGGACGATATTACGTGCGTCATGCAGCGACTGGATGCGACGTATGATCAGGGGGCCGATGTGAGCATGGTCCGTGGCATCACTGAAGAACTGATGGACGAGCGCCGCGCAATACGTGATGTCAGCGTTCCGGCCAGAGCATTGCAAAAAATAATGTTACTGGCAGGCAGTGAACTAAATCGGTTGTACGCCGTGGCAGAAGAAGGGGGTGGTAATGCAGATGCATTTGTGGCTGAAGAACTGGACGCCATGCGCCAGTTACAGACCGCGATCGACGCATAAGAAGGAGTGAGCCGTGAATATTAAACCGGAAACCCGCGAAATTCTTCGCCAGTACAAAGCACTGATTAATGCCCGCCGCCGTGATGCCGACCAGCGCGAACTGACAACCGCGCAGGTCGTGGATGAAATCTGCGAGTACATGACCTGTCAGTGTGCCGTGTACATCGGCGGTCACTTTATCTTACAGGGAGGAAAGGGCAGGTAAGCATGATGGCAGGCGGTTATGCCGCCTGTCAGCCCGCGCGAAAAACCCTGCAGGCTGGCGCCTGCGGGAGGAAGGACTCGCGCCGCGCTTCGCGCCGCTCCCCGTCCTTTTCCCCCCTGACTCAGATGGCGTACACTTACCGCCGGTTTCCCTTTCTGTCGGAGTATATGATGTCCGGATTTAATCTCGCCGCAACATCGAAAGAAGAGCAGGATAAGGTGGCCATTGACCTGGTCGCTTCAGGCGTGGCGTATAAAGAAAGGCTGGCTATGCCGGTGGTCGCTGAACTGGTGGTCAGAGATCTGCCTGAACATCTCAGAGCGTATTTTTGGGGGCGGTTGCACTATTACCGTCAGTTCAGTGAGCAGCTGCCTGACAAAAATGCCCCGGAATATGCCAGAAAAGAGGATGAGGTTAAAAAGTAGCGTCAGTCCTGAAGCATTCTGCCTGTCGCTGGCCGGATTTTTCTCATGCCGGGTGATAGTTTTGTCTGGCCAGTGTGTGAGGTTTTTTTCCTGCCGGTGATAATACACTGCCTGTTCCTGTTCCTGTTCCTGTTCCTGTTCCTGTTCCTGTTCCTTCTGCTGCTTCCCTGTGTTTTTGAAATCTAAAATGTCAGGGTGCTGGCCCCCTTCGGCTCCTGACCAGCTGGCGCTGTCCAGTCGTCGAGCCCCACTCCGCCAGGGCAGCTGCTGCGCACCTGCCAGTCTCCGCCGAACCCCTGCGGGTTTCGGGCCATACGGCTAGGGTCTGATGGCGAAAGTCAAAGGCAGGCTTGCTGCGACCGTTCCGGTCACGCCGCCCCCTGGCGCGCCGTTTCCTGCGCTTTTCGCACCCCGGCGGTAAGGCTGCCGGGCTGTAAGGCGCAACGCCGTTTCGCGTGCCGCGCCCCGTCGTTGCGGCGGGCCCCTGCTCTCATCCACTTCTGGTGCCTTTTCACCGTTTAAGCCCCTCTCGCCCGGGCTGAGACAAGCACAAACGCTGTCAGCCGTCCAGGGTAAATGGCACGCGGTAAACCGCGCCCAGGACAGCTGCCATCGCCCGTGCTCGTTTACGCCCCTGCGGCGAAGGTTCTCAAACGGGTGAAGTTAAATACCAGGGGAACAGCGCAGCAGGTTCCCGCAAACGTCAACACCGCGGCTCCCGAAACTCAACGGGTGATGTTCTTTAAAAACCAGGAGGAAGAAAAATGCAGGCTCAGGCGATGCGTGTTTATCAGATTGCGTTCAGTGGACGCGATGCACAGGGCGTTATACCGATGTTTACCCGTATCCGCGCCGTGACCGGAAAGCGGGCTGTCAGGGCATTTATCGAACGTTATCAACCCGTCTGCGGCTGGTTTTTAGGCGACCCCGAAGATATTACGGACAAAGTACAGAAGGAGGCAGAAGGGACGGGCAGCAACCCGCAGACATGAAAAAAGCAGGGTAAACCCTGCTTTATCCACGTCGTAAAAGTCGCGCTAACGGCTTTTACGGCTTCATTAACTACCATAAGGAGTTAACTTTATATGACCGTTTCTATTGTTTCACCTTCCGCCGGAGCTGTAAAGCCCCACAAACATAAGCGCATCAGGCGCGCCGAGCTATCCGCATCAGAGATTAAACCCGAATTAAAAGCGTTCGGGCGACATATTGCCAGGCGTATCTGCAAGAGGCGCGGGGTGCATATTCCCGCGATGACTAATGATGCGTTCGGCCAGGTGCTTCGCACCCTGAAACTGAAACGCGGACTGTAACTAATCAGGTGAGCCGCCCCCGCGAGGGGCGGCAACCACAGGAAGGAGAAACCCACATGACACAGACCACCGCCCTGGCACTGACTGCCAGCATCACCCCGCCGCCCGCGTCTGAAGACACCCCCGCGCAGTCGTACCGGGCGACATACTCCCCGGATGACAACAAGCTGCGCCTGTATGCCGCAGAGCGCCTTGATGATGAAACCTATCAGAAAATCCATGCCGTGGGTTTTCGCTGGGCACCGAAACAGGCGCTGTTTGTCGCGCCAGCCTGGACGCCAGCCCGTGAGGACGTGCTTCTGTCTCTTGCCGGAGATATTGAAGACGATGGCAACACCCTGTTTGACCGTCAGGAACAACGCGCTGACCGTTTCAGCGGCTACAGCGAAAAACGCGCCGGGGAGTCAGAGCAGACGCTCGCGCAGGTATCCGTCACATACAGTACGCCTTAACGCTGCTCGAATCCGGCGGAATACTGACGGCGGTTTGTCTGAAGGGGCCACGCCAGCAGAAGATCCTGAAACCCCTGTCTGATGTCTGGGAGCCGCTGCCGCGTGGCACATTCACGTATACCGGTGTTTCAACCGTCCTGCTCAGAATTCAGACCTGACGGGCACAGTGAGCCGGGCGGGGGAGGATGCCCCCGTCTGGCCGCGCCGGAAAAGGCCGCGCGCCTGCGGCGCTGAAAGGCATTGCGCTGACGCGCAACGCCCTTCATTTCGCGTCATAGCCGTTCTGATGAATGGCTTTGCAACGGGCTGTATTTCTGTCTTCTTCTGCCCCTTGCTCCTGTAGCTATTACCTCTCCCGATGGGAATCAGCAACTGAGCCTATTTTTTCAAAAACTAAATACCCAGGGCGCTGGCCCCCTTCGGCTCCTGACCAGCTGGCGCTGTCCAGTCGTCGAGCCCCACTCCGCCAGGGCAGCTGCTGCGCACCTGCCAGTCTCCGCCGAACCCCTGCGGGTTTCGGGCCATGCGGCTAGGGTCTGATGGCGAAGGTCAACCCCTGCGGCTTGCTGCGCCCGTGCCGGCCGCGCCGCCTCCACCGCGCCGGCGATGCCGTCGCTCTGATGCCGCCACGCCGTTCCGACGTGTCGGGTGTGTGCATCCTGTTCATCCGGTGAGGCCATCGCCCTGTGTGTCCTCACGCGGAGGGCTGCTTGTAGCACCGTCATCCGCCTGCCCGCAAGGGTACGCTTCGCCGTTCCTCGCCCGTTCGCACTTCGCCTGTCGGCTCGCTTGCGCTGCGGCCTGCGGTGACGCCCCTGCGTTCATTCGTCAGCCGTTGCTCCTTTGCCATTTGCCGCGAGAGAACTCACCAGGGAGATGGAAAACCATCACCACAGGAGAAAACCAGGATGCACACACGAAACGTCAACGTCAAAACCGCCGCTCAAGAATCTTCCAGGAAGATGGGGGAAGGGCAAAATCTGGCAGCAGTTGCTCGTGAACGCGTGGCAGGTTCAATAAACCTCAAAAAGGGAGTCACGGTCACCATCGCTGAAGTGGATCGCTATGGCGATGTTCAGGTGGAAATCCGTACAAACGGTTTACTCAACTGGCGGGCGTGGTCATTTGAGCCTGATTTTATTGCGGATCTGGACCGAAACCTGCGCTACGTCGAACAGAAGTGAATGATGGCTGACTGGCCATTTTTAACAAACAAAAGGGGAACATCATGCTGAAACTGAAAAATGCTCTGACCACCAACCATGTGGGCAAAAGCCCTGACATTGTGAAGTTGCTGCGTATTCAGGCCACAGAGAGTCATGTGGTTGAGTTCGATAACGTGGACACGCGTTTCAATGATTGTTCTAACTGGCAAATCATGGTTGACGGGGAACGCATCCTGTTCAGTACCCGTATGCATGAGCGTTTTTCTGACATGAAAGCGGCTGTTCTGGCAACGGTCGCAGTCTGCGGAAACCGCGCAACACCATCAGACAGTGCAATGCTGGATAGCGCACAGGCAATGATGAAAATGCTCGACGTTTATCCGTCTTTTGCCGCGCTGGCTGAACATCCGAAACGTCTAACCAACTGAAAGAATGTCGTGACCGGAGGGCAATCCGGTCACGACTGACCATCACTTAAACTAGAGAGGTAAAAATTATGGTCGCCACTAATACTAAGGCAAGCAAAACGAATAAATCCAGACGTAATAAGAAATCTGAACCCACAACCGCTCCTGCTACAGATCAGACTCTGAGCCAGCTTTTAGCTGTGCTCCCCGTACAGCAAATCGCTTATACGCGTTTGTCTGCATCAGATCTGAATGTGCGTCTGATTAAGCATACTGACAAGGAAGTGGAAGAACTGGCTGACAGTATTGCTGCCGTGGGGATCCTACAGAATCTGGTCGGCGTCGAACAGCCGGATGGAACGATCGGGATTGTGGCAGGTGAAGGTCGCCGCAGAGCATTGGGTGTTCTTGTTGTGCGGGGAAGTGTGGATGCTGAATTTCCGTTTGTTCCGGTAAAAGTCGTTCCGCTGGACCTCGCGGTGGCTGCCTCCATGACGGAGAATGGCAAACACAAAATTATGCACCCTGCCGAGCAGATTGTCGGCTTCCGTAATCTTGAGCGAGAAGGGCGAACCCCCTCACAAATTGGCGCTCTGCTGGGATATGCACCTCGCCATGTTCAGCGCTGTCTGAAACTGGCGAACCTTGCGCCATCCCTGCTGGATGCACTGGCGCGGGATGAGATTACCCTTGAGCATTGTGAAGCTCTGACCCTAGCTGATTCTCACGAGCGTCAGGAGCAGGTCTGGAAAGAAGCTGTCGAACAACATCGCACTCCGAGTGTACATACTCTCCGTAAAATGGCCACAGATGACAAAATGGCCATAAGCCATCCGATGTTTGTCTTTGTCGGTGAAGAAGCCTACCTCGCAGCAGGAGGTCATCTGACCGCAGATCTGTTTAGCGATAAAGACAGTACTTTTGCTGATGCCGCGCTGGTGAAATCTTTGCTCACCGGAAAACTGACGGTGACGGCTGCGCGTATCCGGCAGGAACAGGGCTGGGGTTGGGCTGAGTTTCGTATGACGGAACTCAGCGGTCATGGCGAAGATAAAGAGCTGTATCGCTTTGCCATGCCAGCGGCTGTGCTGACTGATGATGAACAACGCCGTATCGATGAACTTGAAAATGCCATCGAGGATTGCTCGTCCTATGATGATCAGTACGAATTTCAGCAACAGATTGATGATATCCGCATCGAGGCCAAATACCGCGAGGCCACGCCGGAATTTCGGGCGAAGCATGGTGTATGGGTGTCATGGGATAACGGCAATTTTCAGGTTCAGCCAGGTATCCGCAAACTGACTGACGAAGATCGCGCACAGGAAGAACAGGAACGAGAGGCGCGACAGACGCAGGATAACAATGTAATCACCTACACCACGCCGGAAACACCTGCCGATGCATATCCGGCAACGCTGGTTAAAGCTATGTCCGCTGAACGTACTCTCGCGGTACAGGCTGAACTGGCGGGACGTCCTGACGTGTCTGTGGCGCTGCTGACATGGACACTGTGTCTCGGTCTGTTTGAACGCAGTTATGGTCAGCGTAGTGAACCCCTCAAAGCCTCAGTCACCAGTAATCAGTATCTGCTCGCCTCTCTGGCTCCGTCCGGTGATGAGGGCAAAGCTTTATTGTCACTTAAGGTTCAGCGTGAAGCATTTCAGGCGACGTTGCCGGAAAACTGGCATCTGGATTTCACCTGGTTGCTGTCATGGTCTGCGGAACAGGTGTGCGCCCTGCTGGGATTCTGCGCAGCACATGGGATCAACGGTATTCAGGAACGCCTGTATAACCGTACCGAGCGGAGTGAACTGGATGGGCTGGAAGCTGCTCTGGACTTTGACCTGCGCAAATGGTGGCAGCCGGATGCGACCAGCTACTTCGGAAAACTAAAAATTTCTCAGATCGGCAAGGCTTATGAAGAAGCAGGGATGGCGGAAAGAGCGCGGGAAGTTGTGAAGCTCAAACGCCGTGATGCTGCTGCCGCTGCCGCAGATGAACTGAGTGTAAAAGGCTGGTTACCAGACTGGATGGTTCGTACTCAACCTGTTGAACAGGATGAAACTGAGTTAACAGAAACTGACCATACAGACCACGCAGCTTAAGACGGAGGCCGCCGCCTTCGGGCGGCGGGAACGACATGACCATGATTTATGATCTGAACAAAATTAACAGCCTGACCGCTTACGATATGGAGTATATCCGCCAGAAGGGTGAGGATGCTCGCAATGAACTCAGTGATGCCGTAACCCGTATGCTGGCTGTACCTCAGAACTGGTGTATCTGCGCCGAGTACCGCATGGAGTTTGGTGGTTTTTTCCCTGTTCAGTGCCGTCTTAGTGCTGATGGTTGTGATGATTATCATCTGTGCGTATGTAGCCCCGGCGACATTTCCCCGTACTGGCTTGTTGTTTTACTGTCAGCTGGAGGTCTGGTTGTTCGCACGCTCTGGCAGGGAGAGAAACTCGACCCCGTAAGCATCAATGCGCTGGTCAGCCAGGTGGCTGGTATGCGCCGGTTTGGCTGTTCAGCCCGAACTGTTGTTAGCCTGTTGAATAAGGAGGTGGTGGCATGATCCCGTCAGCACACTCTCTTGTTACGCTGAAGCCTGCCCGTCAGGCGGCACTTCAGGCCATTATTAACGTGGAAACTTCCCGTGAACGTGGTGCGCGGTTACCTGCCTTACCACATGTCCGGGCTTTTCTCCGGTTGCTGACCGGATGCGGCCGACTGAATGCTACGGTTGCACGCCAGATCCCCGGACTGAACTGGGAGCCGCGGAACCGGCTGGTATCCCTGAAACAGGTTGAAGAGGCGCTGGACAGGATGATCGCCACAGGCGGTGAAGCTTGCCCGCTGCCGCTGAACCTCGATGTACAGGCCGAGTTGTTTCCTGAAGTCATACACACGCGTACAGACAGACGATTACACAGAGAGAAAATCAGCTTCACACGAAAAATGCGGAGGGTAGCCCGCCAGGTTGACCATGCATGGCGATTGCGTCAGAACCTTCTCGGACAGGCGGTGACTGAACTGAATTTTCAGTCACCTGAAACTGTCAATATCTGGTACCGGCGTTGGGCAGACGAGTTTGACGCGCGTGAGCTTGAATCTGCATTCTGGCGCTGGCAGACGCGGTTCACTTCGCTGAAAGAACTTGACTGGTCGCGTTACAGCAATGCACCGCTGTACGAAGTTATGTATGAAATTACCTGTATTGTGAAGGAAACTCCGGATGCCCTGCGTCAGGCAGAAAACTGGCTGGTTCCCAACAAACTGACAGACCGGAGCTGATTATGAAATGGCGCTATTCATTGCGGTGGAAGTTGCCACACAGGCCGTGTCCGGGGCCGCATGAACTGGTGTCCGAAGTAGTGGATGCCGGACAGCAGGCTCCTGAATCAGTCATGTCTTTGTGGGTGGCGGGGGCCGGGTATGCCGTATGCGTCGATTTTCTGGATGACAGACAGATCAGACGCTGGAGCGATGAACGAAAAGCTGCCACCCGCAGACGAAATCTGGAGCGGCGTGTAAACCGGATTGCGCCATTGTTTGCTGATGAACTTATCGAGCGGGAGCTGGAAACCCGACCGGAGTATTTTCGCGGAAAATCAGCACGATAAGAGCAGGAAACCTGGTCAGACAGTGACGGTGTGCGGTATAATGGCGGTGGCGCTTGAGGCTTTTTGCCTCATGACGTGAAGGTGGTTTGTTGCCGGGTTGTGTGGCAAAAAGCAGAAAGCCCCGTAGTTAATTTTCATTAACCCACGAGGCCACCTGTATGCCTAGACAACATCAGGATAGCCTCTTAGATGCCGCAAGGCAAGGAGAAGAAGGCCATGAAACTGCCACGAAACACTCTGTTCTGGTGCGTATTAATAGTGTGTCTCACGCTACTGATATTTACCTACCTGACCCGGAAATCACTCTGTGAAATCCGCTACAGGGACACGAACAGGGAGGTGGCGGCTTTTATGGCTTACGAATCCGCTAAGTAGCTAACCCCGGCGGGGGGAAACCCCCCGCCAATCAGGGGCTGTGGTGGTTTGGTTATGCCTGAAGCGCCTTTATGAAGGGGTTGCCGGTTCGCTGGCAGCCCCTTTTTCCTCTTCTGGTGCGATCGCAAGCATGAACAGCCAGGAAGGACGGTTCCCTCCGGGAACGGGGCAGGGCGGCAGCGCCTGCGGCGCGCCCGCTCTCTTCCCGCCCTGTCCATTGTGATTTACTGATTGCGGATCATTTATCTACTGTCTGCATGGTTCTGTTCTATTCCTCTGGTCTCAGTAATAACAGACTGATGGCCCCCTTCGGCTCCTGACCAGCTGACGCTGTCCAGTCGTCGAGCCCCACTCCGCCAGGGCAGCTGCTGCGCACCTGCCAGTCTCCGCCGAACCCCTGCGGGTTTCGGGCCATGCGGCTAGGGTCTGATGGCGAAGGTCAACCCCTGCGGCTTGCTGCGCCCGTGCCGGCCGCGCCGCCTCCACCGCGCCGGCGATGCCGTCGCTCTGATACCGCCACGCCGTTCCGACGTGTCGGGTGTGTGCATCCTGTTCATCCGGTGAGGCCATCGCCCTGTGTGTCCTCACGCGGAGGGCTGCTTGTAGCACCGCCGTGTCGTCATCCAAGGGGTATATAAACTCCGCCAAAACTTTTTGCCTGGGGCCGCAAAAACTTTTGTCTCCGCCCCTTTCCTTCCTTAGACGTCGTTGCTCCTTTGCCCTTTGCCGCGAGAGAACTCACCAGGGAGATGGAAAACCATCACCACAGGAGAAAACCAGGATGCACACACGAAACGTCAACGTCAAAACCGCCGCTCAAGAATCTTCCGGAAGATGTGTAGGGACATGTCCGGAACCGATTGCTGCAAAGGTACTGGCATTCCACGGACAGGATGCCAGTTATGCATTTAATGTCCTGGCTGACCTTAAAGCAGCCGGTGCGTCATACACCCGCCGGAACATTATTGCGGATATGTTTCGCCGTCTTGGTGTGAATTAACCAGCTAAAGGAAAAATGCAATGAACAGAGATTTGACTCCAGTTCGTGGCCTGAATATTCGGATTCAGTGGGGGATGGCTCGCGTAATGAGAGTTATCGACCCGGTTAAGGCCCGGAGTGAAGAGACTGATGCTCTTATTGAAGCTCAACAGGCTGGCTATCAGGATTTCGGCCTGGGGGAATTCACTCTTCCTCACATGTTTGCTGACGAACCTCAACTGGTGAAAGCATGGAACGCGGGCGTGCAGTTCGCAGCATCATGCCATGAAACAGAAAACTGTGAATTCTGCCAGAGCGAAGAAAGTGAATGCTGCCCGTTACATGGCTGAATACCGTTACTTCAAAAAAGAAAGGAAATAGAAATGGCTACTCAAGTCATCAGCGCCATACCAGCTTCATCCCTCATTATTCTGGTTGCAGAGAATGAAAATAACGCAACTGCGGCAGAAGATTGGGATGTTATGGAGTTCCATACTCTTGCCGAGTTGAAAAAGCTGCGTAAACACTCTCCCGAAAAAATGAAAGGTCGTTACTTTTATGCACTCAGTAAGGGCGTGGATCCACAGTTTCGCCATATCCATTTAACTGAAGCAGAACACTTCAAACAGTTCGTGCGCAAGATAGAACGTATGGGACTGTCGATTTAAAGCAGTCATGTACGAACCATTCATTCCGGGCGGGAAACGAACAGCTTCTCGCCCCGTTTTGAAAAATGGCCAGTTTTGGTGGCCATCGTTTGCGGTGACCACGTTCTGGTACAACGATACGGCCAGCAGGCCACTTAAGAACCGTTGCGACAGAAAATGATGTCGCAGTTAAGGAGAACGACGATGACTGAACACACCCTGTACGATGTCCCGGCTACCGTCCTGAAAGTAATGGCCCAAAATCTGGAGAATGAAAACTACCCTGTTCGAATCAGAAGTAATGATGACCATGCTTCACTTGCAGCGGCTGCACTGTGGTTGTTTGCAAAACAAACTGGCCTGGATCGGGACAGTGAGTCGCTGGGAACGGTTCTGACAGATTTTCTGGGGGATCTGCTACACCTGTGTGAGCAATTTGACCCAGATACATCCGGAGAGAAACACCTGCGGGAATCCCTGCGAACTGCACTGATGCATTTTGAGCAGGAAAAAGAAGAACGCCTTTACTGAAAGGGATAACAATTCAATAAGATGGCAGAAATATGTCTGCTGTCTTATTGTCTTAACGGGATATGCAGATGGGGCAGGCACCGCGCAGAATAAAGCCGCGCGCCTGCGGCGCTGAAGGGGATTGCGCTGGCGCGCAACACCCTTCATTTCGCGTCATAAACATTCTGATGAGTGTCTCTGAAACAGGCTGTATTTCTGTCTTCTTTTAACCCTTACCCCGGACACTACTGCTGCTATACGTCTCCCTGATGTGCAGCTGCTTCCCGGTGTTTTTTGAAATCTAAAATGTCAGGGTGCTGGCCCCCTTCGGCTCCTGACCAGCTGGCGCTGTCCAGTCGTCGAGCCCCACTCCGCCAGGGCAGCTGCTGCGCATCTGCCAGTCTCCGCCGAACCCCTGCGGGTTTCGGGCCATACGGCTAGGGTCTGATGGCGAAAGTCAAAGGCAGGCTTGCTGCGACCGTTCCGGTCACGCCGCCCCTGGCGCGCCGTTTCCTGCGCTTTTCGCACCCCGGCGGTAAGGCTGCCGGGCTGTAAGGCGCAACGCCGTTTCGCGTGCCGCGCCCCGTCGTTGCGGCGGGCCCCTGCTCTCATCCACTTCTGGTGCCTTTTCACCGTTTAAGCCCCTCTCGCCCGGGCTGAGACAAGCACAAACGCTGTCAGCCGTCCAGGGTAAATGGCACGCGGTAAACCGCGCCCAGGACAGCTGCCATCGCCCGTGCTCGTTTACGCCCCTGCGGCGAAGGTTCTCAAACGGGTGAAGTTAAATACCAGGGGAACAGCGCAGCAGGTTCCCGCAAACGTCAACACCGCGGCTCCCGAAACTCAACGGGTGATGGTTTTTAAAAGCAAGGCACTGAATTAAGGAGATTTATCATGGCAGCACGTGGCGTAAACAAAGTCATTCTGGTCGGTCATCTGGGGCAGGACCCTGAAGTGCGTTACATGCCCAACGGGGGCGCGGTGGCAAATCTTACCCTGGCAACGTCTGAAACATGGCGCGATAAGCAGGACGGGGAGATACGCGAACACACCGAGTGGCACCGTGTTGTCGTGTTCGGAAAACTGGCGGAAATCGCAGCGGAGTATCTGCGTAAAGGTGCCCAGGTCTACATCGAGGGCCAGCTGCGTACCCGCAAATGGACCGATCAGTCTGGTCAGGAAAAATATACCACAGAGGTCGTTGTTAATGTGGGCGGCACTATGCAGATGCTGGGCGGTCGCCGTGACAGCCAGGCACAGCAGGGCGGTCAGCAGTTTAGTGGACAGCCGCAGCCGGAACCTGAGACCCCATCTCCGGCGGTAAAAGGTGACGCAAAAGGCGAGGGCAGGGCAGCAAAAGGAAAGAGTAAAACGGCAAAAGGAAAAAACGCAGAAGCAGTACCTCAGCAGCCGCCAGCGCAGCCCGAACCGCCGTATGATTTCGACGATGATATTCCGTTCTAGGATTTGAATAATTTCAATTGCGCCTGAACTGGACTGCGCCCCAAAAGTTGGATACCCGACTGATTAAGGTGCAGTTTTTTTTGGGTAAATCCGAGATTTATATATCGAAAAAAAACACGATATTTCACATAAAATCAGCGAGATAAAGGGAAGATGCCTGGTCAGTCTGGTATGGGGTGAGGTATAATGGCGGTGGCGCTTGAGGCTTTTTGCCTCATGACGTTTCAGATGTTGTGTGGCAGAAAGAAGAAAGCCCCGTAGGAAGTTAATTAAATTAACCAACACACGAGGCGATCTGCTTGACTAGACACCAACAGAATAGCCTCTTAGATGCCGCAAGGCAAGGAGAAGAAGGCCATGAAACTGCCACGAAACACTCTGTTCTGGTGCGTATTAATAGTGTGTCTCACGCTACTGATATTTACCTACCTGACCCGGAAATCACTCTGTGAAATCCGCTACAGGGACACGAACAGGGAGGTGGCGGCTTTTATGGCTTACGAATCCGCTAAGTAGCTAACCCCGGCGGGGGGAAACCCCCGCCAATCAGGGGCTGTGGTGGTTTGGTTATGCCTGAAGCGCCTTTATGAAGGGGTTGCCGGTTCGCTGGCAGCCCCTTTTTCCTCTTCTGGTGCGATCGCAAGCATGAACAGCCAGGAAGGACGGTTCCCTCCGGGAACGGGGCAGGGCGGCAGCGCCTGCGGCGCGCCCGCTCTCTTCCCGCCCTGTCCATTGTGATTTACTGATTGCGGATCATTTATCTACTGTCTGCATGGTTCTGTTCTATTCCTCTGGTCTCAGTAATAACAGACTGATGGCCCCCTTCGGCTCCTGACCAGCTGACGCTGTCCAGTCGTCGAGCCCCACTCCGCCAGGGCAGCTGCTGCGCACCTGCCAGTCTCCGCCGAACCCCTGCGGGTTTCGGGCCATGCGGCTAGGGTCTGATGGCGAAGGTCAACCCCTGCGGCTTGCTGCGCCCGTGCCGGCCGCGCCGCCTCCACCGCGCCGGCGATGCCGTCGCTCTGATGCCGCCACGCCGTTCCGACGTGTCGGGTGTGTGCATCCTGTTCATCCGGTGAGGCCATCGCCCTGTGTGTCCTCACGCGGAGGGCTGCTTGTAGCACCGTCATCCGCCTGCCCGCAAGGGTACGCTTCGCCGTTCCTCGCCCGTTCGCACTTCGCCTGTCGGCTCGCTTGCGCTGCGGCCT
This sequence comes from Citrobacter arsenatis, assembly GCF_004353845.1. GTDB lineage: Bacteria > Pseudomonadota > Gammaproteobacteria > Enterobacterales > Enterobacteriaceae > Citrobacter > Citrobacter arsenatis. Next base: position 120,708 of record NZ_CP037863.1, on the reverse strand, counting down.
GCGGTGACGCCCCTGCGTTCATTCGTCAGCCGTTGCTCCTTTGCCATTTGCCGCGAGAGAACTCACCAGGGAGATGGAAAACCATCACCACAGGAGAAAACCAGGATGCACACACGAAACGTCAACGTCAAAACCGCCGCTCAAGAATCTTCCGAAAGATGTGAATCAGAAATCACAGCTGAACAAATCGTTGATCTGTTTTGCTGGGTCATGGCTGCGACGGAAGGGGAATTACAACCTCTGATTTTTGAACCGCCAGTCGGGAGTTATGAGTTGTCATTAATCAATGAGAACTGCATTGATTATCTCTCTGTCTGGATCCTGGACGGCTATCCGGTAGCTGCTGCTGCACCAGTAGATAATTTCTTTCGCACAATTACGCCAGTAAGTATTAACTAAAGGGGAATGTTATGATCAGTTTTGCTAATCGTTATCGCGCACCGTCCTCTATTCGTCAGAATCGTCCGCTGACTAATGATGAATTACAGCGCATTGTACCCAGTGCATTTTCTTCCGAAAAACATGATTCACGTTCAGAACGCTATACCTATATTCCAACTATTGAAATACTGGACCGTCTTCGTGAAGAAGGCTTTCAACCTTTTTATGCAACACAGTCCCGTACACGCGATATTGAAAAGCGTGAGTTCACAAAACATTTATTACGTCTGCGTCGCCATGATCAGATTGCGGGGAAAGAAGTACCAGAGATTATTTTGCTGAACAGTCACGATGGTTCCAGTAGCTATAAAATGATTCCAGGTATGTTCCGCCAGATTTGTACCAATGGTCTGGTAGCGTGGAAAGATTTTGGCGAAATTAGAGTGCCGCATAAAGGTGATATTGTCGGACAGGTGATTGAAGGCGCATACACTGTGATGGATACGTTCGATACCGTGATTGAAAATATTGATATCATGAAAGGTATTCAGTTGACTGAGCCGGAGCAACGTTTGTTAAGCGTTGCAGCCCTTGAGTATAAATATGATGGCACTCATTCACCTGTGACACCTGACCAGTTATTACAGGCTCGCCGTTGGGAAGACAGAGGTTTGGATCTGTGGAGTACATTTAACCGTATTCAGGAGAACGTCATCAAAGGCGGAATTTCAGGAAAGACAGCAAAAGGAAAAAGAACAAAAACAAGAGAAGTCACTGGTATTGATGGTGATGTAAAACTTAACCAGGCACTCTGGAAAATGGCAGAGGAATTCGCAAGACTTAAAGCTTGAATAATAGCCGCTCAAGTGAGCGGCTTTTTTTATTGGTTTTTACTTACATCGATTTCTTTTATCTCTTCAATAGATAGGGAGTCTCGATCTCCCGATGAGCCTGCAATGATTATTTTTCTTGCAAGGAGAATTCGATAGATGTTCTTAATGTCTGTGGCGTAAGCTTTTCGTTTTTTTATCATCTCATCACGAGGTCCCGTGTTATATATTCCTACGCTATCCCAGTTTCGCCCATAAGACTGAAAGTTACGTGCTAGAACCCATGCACCTGAATACACACATATACATGGATCGCTTAATAATCTTTCGCGGGTAATATTAAACTTTTTAAGTTTTTCGTAATGAGAACTGTTTACCTGCATACCACAGATATCTTCCGTTCCATTACCATTAGATCCATTAATCGCTGCAGGTTTAAGACGGCTCTCTTTAATTGATATTGCCATAAGTAGAAGTGGATCTATTTGGTAATCTCTCCCCGCCTGGTCGAAACACATTTGAGGAGTAGCCGTTGCTGAGAGCGAGAACGCCAGCAATAAGGCCGGGGTTTTAGTTATTTTCATCCTGTGGCCCTTATGTCTACCATAAGCCTGTGCATGCTATGCAATAAAAAATATCCCGCCAGATCATTTTAATCAAGATAATTTCCTACAAACGCGCGGAAGCGCTTCAAATCATGCATTTAGCCACAGCCTCAAATAAGGGAATCAACCATGACACGGTTATTAACTTGCCGCTCTTTGCTCACCCATTAAAACATCACACCCCACGCAAGATTTCATCTTGCAGATTTTTTCTTTAATTTCATCATGCTACTTTAAGCCGCAATGCGGAATGCGAGTATATAGTGATAAAAGGTGTGTGGATTAACACACTTTGCAGTGCCGTTACCCCACACTTAACAGTGCCGGATTAACACACCTTGCAGTGCCTGATTAAGCACTGTGATGTGTGGGGATTGTGTGTATATAAATAATAGAGTAACTTAAAATGCAGTGGTGCTTGATCAACACACATAATGGTGCCTAATTAACACACCTGATGGTGCTGCATGCACACACATCATAGTGCTGGATTACCACACACATAAAAGCTTGATTATGATTCTAATATCCGACAAGGACTTTAAAACAGCAGCTTTCTGATGTATTAAATCTGTCTCATCGGGATAGCACAGTGCCGCATACGGCACTGCATGAAATTTTCAGGAAAATATTATGCCGCGCAAGAACATCTACTTCAAAGATAAAATTGACAGAGAGATTCAGGATATTGTCGATATAGAGATACAGAAGGGCGCAACCGGTTCTGAAACCAACTACTCATCAACAGTTAACGAACTGGTTCGCCTCGGACTTATGGTTCATAAATCAAAGGAAGAAGGTTCAACATTTGACCTCGATGGATTCAGGCGTGACCTGATAAGAAAAGTATCCGGCTCCAGAGAAGGTATTATGATTTTAACGGCGCTTGTGTCAGAAATTTATGTAAACCTCAAGGGGGCACAGTCGGGTGTATCACTGGATGACCTCATAAATAATAACATTAGCGCCATTAACGATGCCGAAGATGAAGCTGACCGAAAGCACTTCATCATCGATGAGAAGTAATTCAGAAGCCGGGTTGGACCGGCTTCATCGATCACTGTGTACCGTCTTTATCTCTGGGCAGTACACTCTTTTCAGCCTCGGCGATTTTTTCTTTTAAAAACACTTCAAATTCAAGACATAGAACTTTCAATGCCTGCGCATCTTCATTCTGCTCAAGAATCCTCTCTGTGAAATATCCAAAAGTATTCATCAACCTTGTCAGCATTTCATCATTAAGGCTGCGTTTATGAACCCTCGCCATAGTTCGAATCTCTTCCGCCAGATTCTCAGGAATTCGCATACTATACCCCGTGGTTTTACCCGGCAGTAAAATACGCTCACCCTCACGCCACATCCACAACCGTTCTGCATAAGCACTGGGCTCTGTATTTTTATCAGGATTAAAACTCTCATCATCAAGCAGGGAACTAAGCCAGTTTTCAAATTTAACAGCCAGCGCAATCAAACGTTCCCCCTCTGCCGTTTTAATTACAGGGCTATTTGGCTGATAATTTAGTGATAGTAATAACCTTGCAATAATTTCATCATTCACACTTCTTTTGCCTAAGCGGGCACACACCCTAAGCTCCATGAGTAAGTTATCGGGAGCGCGTAGCCTCCATTCAACAGCCTCACCAGGCTGGAATTTACGTGGCCTTCCACGCCCTTCCCACATTTTCTCTTTTACTTTCATTGCTATAGATCTCGCAAGCGATACATCGTCAGTCTGAGAGACAAAGCCTACCGAACTTACATATTAGGAATATTCCCAAAAACTTTTAACAGTGTGACATGTGTCACGGTTTTTTTTTTTTAGGGTCATGGGACAATATCGCGTGCGTAAACAAACACTTATGCACAAACACATTGTTTACTTCCGGAGAAAACAAGCATGTCCACACAAGGTAATGCCCTTAAAGTCGTGAAGGGATGGGCGGTAGCGTCTTTATTTCGTAAAGCTCGTGAGAATCACCAGATTAGAAAATTCATTAAAAATGGAGGGTTAATTTTAATTTCACTTATGGTCGCACATCCGGTTTTGGCAGGCGGCACTGACTTACTGGCTACCCAAAACGCTACCGTCAATTCAACCTTTGGTTCCGGCTCATCTCTTGTAAAATGGTTTTACATAGCCGAAATTATCATGGGCCTCTTTATTTACATTAAAGTGCGCTCACCACTGGTATTTGTCGGTATCGTGTTGTGTATCATTTTTACTCGCATCGCTTTCGGTATTGCGAGCTAACAATGAATGGGGAAGAAGATAAATACCACTTCCCGGAAACTCTCAATCAGCAGGAACGTTATTTCGGTCTTCCACTTGATGAGGTTCTTATTGTTGCCCCTTTAATTATTCTGGGGGTTCTTAACGATATGTCACTGGAACTTTCCGTTGTAGCGGGTCTGCTGTGGGCGCTAATCAGGCATCTGAAAAAAGGGCAGGGGTCGTACTGGTTGCTCAATTTTTGCTACTGGCATCTACCTTCCTTGCTATTCAAAATTACTTTTCAACAAATACCTGATTCTAGTTTCCGACACTGGAGAGCTTAACTAATATGAAGCTTAAAATTAAAGGCGAGCGCGATAAACAACTCCGTTATGCGTTTATTGCTCTGGCTTTATTGCTTCTTCTCAGCGCCGTGGGAAATGTTCTGACGGGGTCTCTTGCGTGGTATTTCGCCACAAAACAGAAAACCATCACCACACCCATGTCATTCAACCAACCATTTACTTCTGATGCCTCTGGTGCTGACGCCACTGGAATGACCATGTTCGCCGCAGCCTTTATTTACTGGCGACTGAATGTCAGTCCTGAAAACGTTGATAACAACCAGAAAATGCTTCTCGGTTTCGTCCCATCCGCCGAACGGGATGAACTGAAGAAAGCACTGGATATTGAGGCTGAACGTATCAAGAAAGGCGGAATCACCACCCGCTTTGATACAAAGGAAATCAGGGTAATGAATGAACCTGGCGTGGTCGAGTTCAGCGGAACGCTGAAGTCCTCCACAACCAACGGCGCTATCACCACACCGCTAAAGGACCAGGAAAAAACCTACCGACTGAAATTGAGTTATATCGAAGGACTGGTAAATCTTCACCTGTTCGAAGAACTTCAGTCGGTCACCACCACTAACTGACAGGACTGCCAATGAAAATCCGTATTTCACCGGCAGCTGTTGCTGTGTTACTGGCAACGGGACTTTTTACCAGCGGCCTTCGGGCCGCTTCCGCCCCCGCAGCCATTCCGTTTGAGAACGACGCCGCCTTTAATGTCACTCTCAGCAATACCAATCCCAGTAAGGTTGTTATTAACGGAGAACTGATTACCAGCATCAGCGGACCATCCGGTGCCTATGACCAGAGCCAGACAGATGACGGCGCCCTTATTCTTTCACCACTAGTCGGGCAAAACTTCACTGTATTCATTCAGACTGACCGGGGTTCCTCTCTGAGCCTCAATGTCCGGCCCCAGCCAGGAAACGGTAAAACACTGCGATTTACCCCCATATCTCCACCGCTGCGTAAAAACAATGATGCGAAAGCGTGGGAGGAAGGGCAGAGCTATGAAAAAACTCTCGTTTCCCTGTCACGTATTATTGTTAACGGCGACGTTCCTGATGACTACCAGGAATATCCGATAAGTCGTATGCCAGCATATAACCCAGGCACATCGGTACACCTTGTTCCTGAACGCCAGTTTGTGGGAAACCATCTGCGAATAGTGCGCTTCCGTATGTCCAATCCCGGCAGTATTACTCAGAATCTGCGTGAACGTGACTTCTGGCGTAAAGGGGTCAGGGCTGTGATGCTCTCCCGGCATCAGCTGTACGCCGGTGGAGAAGGATATGCCTGGGTTATTTTTTCAGATGACGGAGAACCGCGCTCATGAGTCTGAATGAAAATCTCAAAACCCGACGCAGACAGATTACTGTTCTGGCGGCCGTCATTGCCTCCGGGGCTGCTCTGGCTGGAGGGGTTTACGGGTATGGGCAATATCAGGAAAAACAGAAAGCACCGCCACCCGCTGCCGTGCCAAATATGACGGGCGTGGTTACAGCCTCATTCAATGAAAAGGTCAATGATGCCGCACTGGCACAGCAACAGGCCAAAACGTCTGCGCTTGAGCAGAATGTCAACATGCTGTCACAAAAGCTTGACCAGAACATACTTAATACAGGCCAGAAGCTGGCTGAAAAGGATGCTGAAATACAGCGTCTGACTGACCTGTTAAACCAGAAAGCCTCCGGCAGCAATTCGACCAGTGGCCAGCAGACACCACCTGCTGACCAGAACGGAACACCACTTCCTGGTCCTGTTGCTGCCGGTCAGGCCCGACCGCCAGAATATTCTGTCACCCCAACAGGCACGCCGTCCGCCAATGGCGCTGTTCATGCTGGTCAGGGGGCAGGGTTTTATCCAGGAGGTTCAGGCCAGCGGGTTATGGGGGGACTTACCACCTCAAAATTCACTTATGAAAGTCTGAAAAAGAAACCAACAAAACTACCCTGGATCCCGTCAGGTTCTTTTTCTGAAGCCATTATGATTGAAGGTGCTGATGCTAACGCCAGCGTGACTGGCCAGCAGAATACCCGTCCAGTCACCTTCCGGTTACTTGGCAATATCCAGATGCCCAACAATAAAGAATACAGCGCCGATGGCTGTTTTGTTGTGGGTGAAATCTGGGGCGATATTTCTAGTGAGCGTGGTGAGGTACGGACTAAATCGATCAGTTGTGTACTGAAGAATGGAAAGCATATCGATATGGAGTTTGACGGTCATGTCAGCTATCAGGGCAAAGGAGGTATCCGGGGAAAACCGGTTATGCGTAACGGTATGATTGTGGGTTATGCAGGTGCGGCTGGTCTGCTTTCCGGTTTCGGTGAGGGGATTAAATCTGCTGCCACGCCGTCTGTGGGGCTTGGAGCTACTGCCGATGTTGGTGCCGGTGATGTGTTTAAACAAGGGTTCGGTGGTGGGGCAAGCAAGGCTGCTGATACGCTGAGTCAGTACTGGATTAAGCGAGCCGAACAATACCATCCGATCATTGATATCGGTGCAGGTAACCAGGTCACAGTGGTGTTCCAGAAAGGTTTCCGCCTGGAAACGCTGGAGGATGCGGAAGAGCAAAAAGCGAAGGAAGCCCTGCAGAATGCTGCAAATTCAACACAGAGTGAAGCCGCGCCTCAGTCCGTCAGCCAGACCACCTCAAACAGCACGGCTTCAGTGGGGAATATTAACCCGGATGACGTGTTACGACAGGCCAGCCAGTTGCGTCTCGGCGACACGATTAACTGAGGTGGATGATGAATGATAACGACAGGTTGTTTAACAAGATTGGCGTGGATATACGGATGTGGCGCGACAATGCTCATCCTCCACGCATCACGTGGATTTGGATACTGTCAATTACGTTCAGTCTCCTCAACGCAGGTGTATGGATTTATGTATATACATACTGGTGGTCATCCTGGTGGTTTCAGTGTACTGCCATCTTTGTTGGCATGTGCCTTTTCCCTTTTCTGTTTATGAAAATTTTTGGCACTCTTCCTGGTTCCTGGCCTGAAGTACTGGACAGTAAACTGGCCATATATAAGCCACTGAACATCGGTGCGTGGCAGTGGCTACAATCCACGGTTACCGAAAGAAAGGAGCTTTCTCTGGATGTTATTCAGCAGTGGTATGAGGCAGAAAAAAAATACCGGTATGAAATAACATCAGGAAAATCCACGAAAACATGTCACTTCCGGTTCATTCAGAACATCCCGGACAGCAACGGCGAGGGGAGCGGGGGGCGTGAACGTTAATATACTCTGTGGACTCCAGCCACACTGATTTTCATCCTCAATTACTTCCATTAGTACCTAATAATTTATCGGAGTTACCCCATGAAAAAACTGATGGGCGCTGCACTGCTGTGTAGCGTACTGACCGGCTGCGCCGGTATGAATTCTGATTTTGACTGTAATAAAACCGCGACCGACCAGTGCCTCACAACCGGGGAGGCAAATAAACTGGCCGCCCAGGGCAAAAGCCTTGACGACCTCACTGCGGATAAAGCTGCAAAAAAGCCTGCGGGTGAAACCCTACCGGCACTGCGCAATGTGGCTCCTGTCGTTAATACGTCACGTCCTGTTTCAGTCGCAGCAACCGGATCTCCCAGTTCTAAGTTAATCGCGCCACGTCCTCTTGCTGCTGTACCAGCAGGAACGATGCAGACCGGAGTGACTCCGCGTATTACTTCTTCAGCCGTTGGGCAGTCAGTACCTGTCAATACGGCAGGACGGGTTCAGGCGCAGCGTATACCGGACGCGACCCAGCGTCTGTGGATTGCACCGTGGGTGGATACCGATGACAACTTCCATCAACCGTCCGTGGTCGAGTTTGTGAAAAACAAATCGCACTGGGATGAAAGCTACCGTGTTATCGGGGAGGGGGGCGAATGATCAGTTTAAAAGATGATCCCACTTCCCCAGATATGACACTGCTGGCCGAAGGGAGGGTGTTAAACAATTCCGGATATCGAATGGAGATGAGTGTCGATGGGCCTGTGTGTTTCAACCTCACTGAAGAGGCCCGGCTGCGCCGTCTTGAGCTGATCCGTTCTGTTGTGGAGGGGCGAAAATGAGCAGTGTTCTGGACACTCTGATGGGTTTGATTGAAAGAGGACAGCACAAGGATGGAGCAGCAACTGCTCGCGCTAATCTTGAGCAAACATGGGATTACCCCTCCCTCGTTGCCAGCCTGCCATACCGTTATTACGATGATAAAAATGATCTGTTCATTAATACGGGTACGGCCGGATTTGTTCTTGAACTGGCCCCGCTACCGGGGGCTAATGAGCAGGTGATGGCGGCTCTTGATGACATGCTGCGTAAGAAACTGCCTCGTAAAACACCTGTCACCGTTATTTTGACTGCAAGTAAATGTGTGGGTGAGCGCATTGCGGCTGGCGTCAGTACCGACATGTGGAAAGGCCAGATGGCCGATCACCTGAATAAAATCACCCGTGCCTTCTGGGAGAAATCAGCTTTACACGGTCTGGCAAACAAGCGTGAATACCCGCTTTACCTGCGTAATTACCGGATATTTATTGTCTATGGTAAAGCCGTTAAACGATTTTCTCAGCAGGTGATGGATGAGCTGGTTCAGTTGCGCAACACCATTCGTGTTTCTCTGGGGGCGGCTCGTATTGATTCCATCAATACTGACGTGAACGGTTTCCTGTCAGTTATGCGTGAAATGGTGAACTACCGTCATGAGCAGGTTATGACGTCTCCGGGCGACTATAACGAGGATGAATTGCTCAATCGTCAGGTGGTTGACCCTTCCATTGACTTTGAAGTTCATCCTTCACATTTACGTATTGAATTACCTGAAAAAATTGAAACGGACGGTACACGGCTTCCGGCATCAGCTTGTCGTATCGTAAACATGCAGCTGAGCAAGAATCCACGTCGCTTTGCGCTCTGGCAGGGGGCGGATAACCTGCAGAATATCCGCTTCCCGGACCTCGGCATTCCTTGCCCGTTTATGATTACCTGGACAACCGAGCTCGAGGAGCAGACAGCAAGTCAGAGTGAGGCCTTCCGCAAGGATACGGATCTGTCCAAAAAAGCAAACTCAGCCTATGGTGCTTTGTTCCCAGGAACCAAAAAAGCAGCAGATGAATGGCGTAAAACCCGTGAGCAGCTGTCCACCAATGAAATTGCACTTTGCCGCACGTATTTCAACGTGACGTTGTTTACACCAGATAACAATACAGAAGCACAGAAATGTGAACTTGCTGCCGTGAACGTCTTTCGTAAAAACGAACTGGAAATGGTCACGATTCAGTACCAGCAGATGCGTAACTGGCTGGCCAGTTTCCCGTTCGTTATGCAGGAGGGAATGTGGGAGGATCTTAAAACGACGGGTGCCACATTACGTGGAAAATCATGGAATGCGGTAAGCCTGATGCCTGTGGTAGCCGAACGTCAGTTGTCACGTGGAGGAATGCCGCTGCCGACCTATCGCAACCAGGTAGCCTTCTTCGATATGTTCGACGAAGAAAATGGCAGTACCAACTTCAACATTGCTGTCACGGGAACATCTGGTGCTGGTAAATCATTCCTGACACAAAGTATTCTCCGCGATGTGCTGAACGCAGGTGGATTTGGCTGGGTTATTGATATGGGTGACAGCTACAAGAACTACTGCCTGCAGGCCGGTGGTGTGTATCTGGATGGTGCTCAACTTCGTTTTAATCCGTTTGCCAACGTCAGAGACATCAAGCTTTCAGCAGAAGGGATTGTTCGACTTCTTGCGGTACTGGCAAGCCCGACCGAACCACTGGATGTCGTTTGTGAAGCAATACTGAAAAAAGCGGTCATGCACGCCTGGGAACAAAAGCAAAACCGGGCACGTATAGATGATGTTTATAACTATCTGACCAGTGAGGATGTTAATACCGCGTTTGCAGACAAACCGACCATCATTGCCCGAATGGCTGAACTGGCCATGTTGCTGGAAACCTACTGTACCTGGGGGGCTGATGGCGAATACTTTAATGCCGACAAACCTACTCTTGATGACGAAACCCGTTTTGCTGTGCTGGAGCTTCTGAGTCTGGAAAACAAGCCGAAGTTACTTTCCTCTATCCTGTTTTCTCTCATCCTCGCGATTCAGGAAAAGATGTACCACAGCCCGCGAGATCTCAAAAAAGTCTGCATTATCGACGAAGCCTGGCGACTGCTCGGTGGTTCTAATCCTCATGCTGCCCGCTTTATCGAAACTGGTTACCGTACTGTTCGCCGACATCGTGGTGCATTCATTACGATTACTCAGGGCATCAAAGACTTCAGTGCCGGTAAGGAAGCTGAAGCAGCATGGAACAACAGTTCGACCAAAATCACGCTGCTGCAGGATACGAAGGCATTCAAACAATACCTTTCCGAAAATCCGGATCAATTCTCGGACATGGAAAAGGAAGTTATCCGTGGTTTCCAGCCGGCAATTCAGACCGATTACAGTTCATTGCTTATCAGTGCCGGCGAATACAGCTCCTTCCATCGGTTGTTTGTTGATCCTGTTACTCGCGCCATGTTCAGTTCCCGTGGTGAGGACTTCGCATATATGCAGAACGCTCAGAAAGCAGGGGCCACATCAGAGGAGGCCGCCTATTTGCTGGCAGAGAGGAAGTTTGGAGACGAACTTCATGAACTTGAAGAATGGGTGGAAGCGGCATGAGTGACAGTAACGAAAAACCGTTCAGCGGCGGCACAGTGCGACACGGCGTAACAATGTCGGGCTGGCTTAGTTCCAGGAGTGTAAAACTTGCTGCCTGTGTGCTGGCCTCTCAAATGGTGCTGACAGGAATAACAGGGGCTTACATAAAACTCACAGCCCCGGAAATTGTGGTTTTCGACATGAAAGGCACGATCGACCTTTTCATGCAGCAGTCAGCACAACTGCAGCTCGATGAGGACAAGGCGAAAGCACTGACAAGCCGTTTCAACACGGCGATGTCCGATAGCCTGAATGAGTGGCAAACCTCGCATAACGCTATCATCCTGGTGAAACCTGCTGCTGTCAGCCCGTTACCGGATATCACGACCGAAATCCGTAGCGATATCGCCCGCCGTACTCAGGAGGGACAGTGAATAAACGATTTGCACTGACAGCCCTGGTACTACTGGCTCTGTCAGCCAGTAGCGGTGCGAAAGATCTCGGTACCTGGGGAAATGTGTTTGAACCTGCCGAACAGGACATGCTGGATTTTATCCAGAACCGTCTGAAGGGGATGGAGCAGAGCGGTGAACTGGACAAATTGCGTGCAGAAGCCGTTGACCGGGTGAAGAAGAATGCCGTCCGGCCACCTGCTGTCAGTGGACTAACCAATGCTGAAAAATACCGCAGCTTTGCATTTGATCCCACGTTTACCGTCCAGGAAACCGTGACGGATATGCAGGGAAATGTTATTGCGCGCAAAGGGGAGCAGGTGAATCCACTGGATAAAGTTCCTTTCAATCAGGTTTTGTATTTTATCGATGGTGATAATAAAGATCAGATGGAATGGGCCAGAAAGGAGATTGCCGGTAAGACGAACGCGAAGGTAATTCTGGTTAAAGGCAATATCAAGAATACCAGCGATAGCCTGAATGAACGTATTTACTTCGACCAGTCAGGAACCCTCACGCGGAAATTTGGCTTCTCAAACATCCCTGTTCGAATTTCGCCCGATGGCCGTGTACTGAAAGTGGAAGAAATTCCGGTATCAGGAGTAAAAAAATGACCGCAACAACGTTAGGTGATTTGTTTCCCGAAATACGCACTGTCGTTACCTCACGCGAAAGACAGCGTAATTTCCCCCGTAAACTCCCCGGCAAATCTGTAAATAAGCACAACCGTCAGGGAACGGCAGACAAACTTAAGGCTTTATATCCGGAGATTGCCTCCTGGAGTCCGGTACTGGTGACGAAGGCATGGTTTAACTGGCTAAGAGCAAATCAGATGGAGCTGGTCGAACCGGAAAACAGAGATGAGCGTTTTCCTGAATACCTGGTTGCTCTGATGCTATCGCATATGAAGGAGACTGAGTCATGGACATAGAGTGGCCAAAATTTCTGTTTTTGATTATTTTGATCGTAATACTGAACGGCTGCCTTTTTTTCTTTTCGGTAATGAAAAAAGATAGTCAGGACAGAAATGTCATTGTTCCACAGCCATTTTCCGAGGATGCACCTCCTGTGATGGGGGAGTGGGAAAAATGTGCTTATCCTCTTACTCAGGTGATAGTCAGTGTGAATGCACAACCACACACGATAACTCGCGACCTGGTGTTTTGTCTTGAACGCGCTGCCGACAGTATCACGAACAACGAACTGCCAGTGGATGCTGAAGGATGCCATTATCGTGGTGATTATGGAAATACCGGTTTAACATTTCCTGAATACTCTGCTCACTGGCATGTGCACGTTCGTTTGTGCTTTGACCCCCCCGGTTTTTTCCCGGATGCAGCGGGTTCTGCGTTACCCCCCTGGATCAAAATGGCTGGCTATCTTGCTGAAGGGAGTCTGGCCTGCCATATCGTCGTTATTGTCCAGGGAACGCGGCAAACTTCTCGTAAATCACTTTCCCGGTATCTCATTAAGGCTGCGAACGCAATCGCCACCGGCGCGACCGAGTACGCTGAGTCTGACGATGATTACGGCTACGCATTTATTGTCGTTCAGCCAACACCACTCTGACGATTTACCCCACTTGATATCAACATGTCTGGCATCTGGACGTCGCTCTGCGCTCAGCCAGCTCCCCGTTTTTGTTTAACCCAGACAAGGTAACTCCATGAAAAAAGACCCTGAATGTGAAAAGGGCCGGAATAATACTATCTCGTCACTACGTCATGATGAAGGCTCAGCCAGATGGCTGGATGAGATCCTCAATGAGAATCCGCTCTACAAACCTTCTGCCGTAATGCGTGGTGGCATTCTTGCCCTGTATGAAATGACACAGGAACAGCGACTGGCCATCATTATGAAAGCGGCCGCCAGTGCTAAAAACCACTGATATTTTCCAGCCCCAGCAGCTCTGATGGTGGCACATCCGGAGATCCCCATGACCTACTCTGAACCTGTAAAAGCGGTTGCAGTGATCCGTGACCATAACGGATTCTGGACTCACCCACACTACTTTAAGCCTTCATGTGATGAGGCCTCCCAGGCCGATTTCAATGAATGGTTACGCATGAATCAACTTGTCTGTGCACTTCGCTGGCTGGAAAACGATGCGCCTCCGCAGGTTATTGAAGCCTGGGAAAACGGAGCATCTGATATCAGTGAATGGCAGCCTTCTGTTCCTTCAGAAGATGGCTGGTTTATTGGTTCAATACATGACACTGAAGACGGTCCGGTTTGTGTGTGGCTTCGGGGGAGAGCATGAGGCGCTTTGTCTGGTTCGCCACATTACTTCTGGTGCTGGTTTGTACACCGTCTCAGGCTTTTGCCTCCAGTAATGCTGGTGAGGGGCGATGGGTAAATCCAATTTCCGATATCTGTTGGAAGTGCATGTTCCCGATGTCAATTGGTAACATCAAGCTCGCCTCCGGTCCGCTGCCTGACACCAGTAATCCCGCGTCTCCCATACAAATTTGCCCTGTTGGAATCCTCTACCGTATTGGGCTGGCGATTGGATTCTGGGAACCGATGGCGATGGTTGATGTGACCCGTGAACCTGGCGTTATGGTGAACATGGGCGGATTTAAAATTGATCTCGGTCGGACAGGAACAGGAACTGCTGGTCAGAGTGACCGTCCTGCTGCAGGCACGTTCTACCATGTCCACTGGTACAAATACCCTCTGATTTTCTGGCTCAACATTATTACCAGTCTTGGTTGTCTGCAGACAGGGGACCTGGATATCGCTTACCTCTCTGAAATTGACCCGTTATGGAATGACAGCACGCTGTCCATGATGATTAATCCGGAAGCGTCGCTTTTCGGTAATCTGATTGCACAGGCGGCCTGCGCTGCGGATTCTGTGGCCAGCGCTGCCGGGCGCCCTCTGGCCCCTTTATTCTGGTGTGCAGGTAGCCAGGGATCGATGTATCCGATGACAGGTTTTACCAGCGGTGAGTTTTCCCCTCTGGAATCATCACTTCTTGTCAGTGAGCGTATGGCGTTCAAGATGCATCGTGAAGGCCTGGTCTGGAATTCCATTGGTGCAGATAACGCCGTCTGTAATCAGTATCCGTCTCCCATCATTCCGAAAGACCGCTGGCGTTATCAGATGGTGAACATGTTCCCTGAGAGCACAAATTGCCATGCGTTTGGTGCTACCACTCAAACCTGGGGGATTAAACATAATTCCCCAAACTCGAAAAAGAATTTCGGTTACCTCTTCTGGCGCAAGCGTAACTGCGTTTTTCTGTAAGGAATAAACAATGAAAACATTAAAGTGCCGGGTGCTGCTTTCCTGCACTCTTATATTCTGCACCCCGTTTGTATCAGCCAGTGAGCAGTCTGCTGTGTCCGTCAGGGATATGTCGTGGATCAAACAGCAACAGCAGGAGCTGGAAGTATTTAAACAGAACCTTCAGGGCCAGACATTGCCCCTCCCAATCGAGCAACAGAAACAGATTAACCGTCTTCAGGAGGATATTAACCGTCAACAACAGGCCAGCCAGAATGTGGAGAAGCGTACTTTCCCCGCCATCTATTTTGTCAGTCTGGGCCTGCCCCGTGAGGGGTTGTTACCCATGCTTCGTGATGCAAACCGTTATGGCATTCCCGCTACTCTTCGCGGGTTGGTTAACAACGATATGCGTCAGACCGCTGCGACGATATTTGAACTGGCTAAAGAAGATAAAAATATTGGTGTGCAAATAGATCCGACACTGTATTCCGAATACCGCATTACCGCCATACCTGCTCTGGTAGTGACCTGTCCGGGACATTTTGATGTGATTCGCGGCAGTCTTCCTCTCAGACAGGCCCTGGAAAGAGTGGCTGAACGTGGAGACTGTGCAGCAACAGCAAAACGGTTGTTGAAGGAGGGAGAATGAGAGCATTTTGGGGAGGGCTGATACTCCTTTTGCCGTTACTGGCCGTGGCTGATACAACCAGCGATGCTTTTAATTCTGGGGCTGAATTTGGAAAAGGAAATAAAGGGCAGGGAACTAATAGCCTGAATAATCCGGATTCAGTAACAGGAAGCATCCCTGGATATACATCAAATCCACCTGAAACAGGGTATTACGGCGGAATAAACGGAGATGATGGTGGACTTGTCAATAAGGGCATGGAAGGGTTATTGAACAGTAATGCTGGTCAGGCAGTTATCGATGCCGGAACAAAAAACCCGTTACCGGTTATCGATCCTAATGCTCCTTTTATTACAGCAGGTAAGGATGCAGAATCAAATGCTGACGGAATGATCAACGGAACCGGAAATCCTCAACAATGTCAGGAAACGAACGTTTCAAAGTCTGAATTCGAGAAATACACCTGCGAGCGTGACGCCTGGATAGAACAAAGCTGTAGCCGTACTGCAAAAATTGTTATTGAGGGGGATTCCACCTGGGAAACTCAGACGTTGCAATACGAACTCTACGATATACCCATGCAGGAAATTAACGGACGAAATATCGTCACCATCGTTCCCCAGGTGAGCGGGGAAATTATTCAGGCCACTTATTCATGGCAAAATAACACCGGAAATAAACCCCGTTTCTTCATGAATGTTTCCATTCTGGGGGCAGAAATTCCCTGGCACAATAAAGGCAATTACCAGAATGTCAGCTTCACACCCGTACCGGCGACGCTGACCGCCGGCGTTGCTTTTACGTCATCTCATCCGCATGAACTCAGGGACGGTTCGGGCCGACAGAAATTTTATAAACATGTCCCGATGTCTATCCGTCTGGTTCTGCGGGTGAAGAAAAATAACAGCGTACCAAAAGTGGAATGGACTGAATCCTGTGGATTTCAAAAGAGCAGAGGTGTGCTTGCAGCCAAAAGCGCTCCTGTCTTTGTATCCAGCGTCTGCTCAGAGGCCGGAGGATACAGACCTGTGACTATAGATGGTGTTGTCCAGCAGGTGTGGAGTGATTGTTGGGAGTATCTGGATCAGTATCTGGTTCAGTCAGGTTCAAATGGTACCTGCGAGCCACTGATGAATGATCCAGCGTGTACCGTGACGGGAACGCAGTGTCTGACTCAAAACGGAAGTTATTGCGAGCATGAGAGGGTTAACTACGAATGTCAGCGTAAGTTCACTTCAGGTGGAATTATCTGCGGTGGTGAATACTTTTGTAAAACGGGGGACTGCAGTGACACGGATGGCGCCGGGGACAGTGGTTTTGACGAGGCAGTGTCAAAACTGGCTGGACTGGCATCTGCGGCAGATGATGTTAAAAAGGGTCAGAATGCAATGGATGTCAGGGCATTTACCGGGAAAGTGACCAGTTGCCGCAAGGCTATTGCCGGCTTTTCTAACTGCTGTAAAGACTCCGGATGGGGCCAGGATGTAGGGCTGTCGGCTTGTAACAGTGAAGAACTGGCGCTGGGTAAAGCAAAAGCGAAAAAGATTACGGTCAGTCTTGGTGAACGCTGCGATCGTGAGGTTCTGGGTGTTTGTCTTCAGAAGAGTAAAGTTTACTGCGTGTTCGAGGGAAAACTGGCTCGTATAATTCAGGAGCAGGGGCGTCGCGATCAGCTTGGTGTTGGGTTTGGAAGCGGTAAGAATCCTGACTGTCGGGGAATCACTATCCCGGAATTGCAGAATATTAATTTTGACTTAATTAATTTTTCTGACTTCTACAGTGACCTGATGGATAACCAAAAAATCCCGGATTCATCTGTGATGGTGAAACAGGTAAAAGACCGAATCGCGGCTCAGGTACAGCAACAACAAGGTCAGGGAGGGATAAAATGAGGCAACTCATAACAGCTCTCCTGGTGCTGACGGTCAGTTTGCCTGCAACAGCAGATGAGATTGTGAAACCGGCAGCTCCCTTTACCGGCTGGTTCTGGTACAACGAACCGAAAACCCCGCCTGAAAAGCCACAAAAACAACAACAACCCGCGCCGCCAGTCATTCCTGACCTCAGCAAAATGACTGCCCAGGAACAGGCAAAGGTACTCAGAGGATACACAATGGAGGCGCTTAATCGCGCCATCCTGTATCCGACAAGGGAAAATACAGCCACATTCCTGCGTTGGCAGAAATTCTGGACTGACAGGGGATCAATGTTCAGCCAGTCTTTTGCGGCTGCCCAGTTGAGTCATCCGGATCTCGATTACAATCTTGAGTATCCGCATTACAACAGTATGGCTCCGTTTGTTCAGACGCGAGATCAGCAGGCACGGCAGCACGCGGTAGCTGAGATGTCACAACAGTATGGCCTCTTCTATTTTTACCGTGGCAGCGACCCCATTGATGTACAGATGGCCGGTGTTGTTGCTGATTTTGCTAAATCCAATGGAATATCACTGATCCCCGTATCGGTGGATGGACAGGTTGCAGCCTCCTTACCACAAAGCCGCCCTGACTCAGGTCAGGTCCGTTCTATGAACATTACGCATTTCCCGGCACTGTTTCTGGTTGATCCCAAGAAGAAAAACTATCGCGCATTGTCCTACGGCTTCATGACGCAGGATGAACTTGCCAAGCGCTTTCTTAATGTATCCAACGGGTTCAGACCCGCCTCTTAAGGATTTTCCCGTGAATAAATTTGCATATATACGTGCCGCGCGCACGTTGCGGCGTGTCGCATTTTTTTCTCTGGTGACGGCGCCCTCTCTGGTGCTGTTTTTCCTGTTTATCACACTTTCATTTAACAACTCGATTGCCGGCAGCTTCCTTTCGACTGCCCGGTCCCTTATCGCTGATGCTCCGGATGGGATGGTCAATATCTCTGTGTGTGACAAACCGAAGATATCTCACGATGACTTACCTGATGAACGGGCCATTCCATCCCTGTCCGCAGAGGATAACGTTCTGCAACAGTCTTCACCGATGTTTTTAGCAACATGCCTGACCGGACGGAAACCAGCCTCCGAATGGCAAAAGGAAACTGATAGCACCATACGACAACTGTATCTGCTGTCTGTGGTTATGGGGTTATTTGTCTCGTGGTTATTCAGTGGCGCGCTCATCCCTGCTCGTTCTATCTTCAGGAGAATGAAATCATGAAATCATGCTTTGTGAGGCTGGTTTATCTCCTGTGGTGGGGTGTGGCAGCAAAGTGCCTGGATTATCTGGTTGCAGCGCCGGTGACATTCACCCAAAACCTGTTGATTTGGACCTGTTACCTGATGTGGGCACTTGCAGTGACACTCATGACAATCGCATGCGTACATGAATGGCAAACTGAAGATTGTAACCTTTCAAATAAGGGAGGTACTGCATGATCGGTAAAGTCGCCGCCAGCCTGTTGATGGTGTTTCCCCTGATAACCAGTGCCAGTGTTCGGGATGAACTTGCCGCAATGGATGAGGCTAAAATAAATTCTCCGGAAGTTGTTGCCCTGACAAAACAATCTCCCGGGACGACACTCAGTCTGATGACATTACCTGACGGTCGTCAGGTTAATATGAAAGACTATGCGGTTGTATTGTTTATGCAAGCACATTGTCAGTACAGCGCAAAATTCGACCCTCAAATCAAAGAATGGGCCGATCAGCACGATATCAAAGTTTATCCTTATACGCTCGATGGAGGCGGTGATCCGTCATACCCCTCGCCAATGATACCACGCAAGACAGACCCTGCTTCCCCTATAGCAGATGAGATTGTCACCTTCTTTGGTAACGGTCTGCCGATTGCCACACCGACGGCCTTCATGGTGAACGTCAACACGCTCAGG
The DNA here is from genome assembly GCF_004353845.1 of Citrobacter arsenatis. Taxonomy (GTDB): domain Bacteria; phylum Pseudomonadota; class Gammaproteobacteria; order Enterobacterales; family Enterobacteriaceae; genus Citrobacter; species Citrobacter arsenatis. The sequence continues at coordinate 101,543 of NZ_CP037863.1, read as the reverse complement.
GCTTATCCACTAACGCAGGGTGTGATGGATATTCCTGTTCTTGAAAGTCGGATGGCCAGCCTCATACAAGCTGACCTCGACAATGTTGATCCGAAAACGCTGCCCCCCATGCCGGCAAGTGCGCAGGTCACTCCTCAGTAATAAAACCGGACTACAAAATGACTACACATTCGTATGCGTTCTCGCGTACCGAGCGCGTCTGGCTTCTTTTCAGCGTGACGCTGCTGGTATCCGCGACAATTTATGGCTTCCTGGTTGCCCGACTTGCAGGGGGGCTTTCAAAATCTGAGCTGAGTACCTTTCTGCAGGACATACCAGTACTGCTCTTGCTCTCACTGAGCACAGGTTTTATGGCTTGTACTGCCGGACATTATGCGTTGCGGATTTCGCTTCAGAAACCAGCTTTCAGGAGGCATGGGCATGATTAAGTCGCTGGCAGTAGCCACAGGTATTTTTTTTATGGGCCTGTCAGTATCCCCTGTCCGGGCCGATGTAAATGGTGATCTGAACGGATTTTTTGGCAGTCTGGGGTACAGCGGAAACGTCTCGCAGGCGCAGGCATGGCAGGGACAGGCTGCGGGTTACTTTTCAGGTGGTTCGGTGTATCTGCGAAATCCGGTTAAAAACGTACAACTGATTTCGATGCAGTTACCCTCCCTCAATGCCGGCTGCGGTGGCATTGATGCCTATCTTGGTGCATTCAGCATGATTAGCGGTGAAGAAATTCAGCGCTTTGTTAAACAGATCATGAGCAACGCGCTGGGATATGCCTTTGACCTTGCTTTGCAGACGATGGTCCCGGAACTGAAACAGGCTAAGGACTTCCTGCAAAAACTGGCCAGCGATGTAAACTCAATGAATATGAGTTCGTGTCAGGCAGCACAGGGCATCATAGGAGGGTTATGGCCGGTAACACAGGTGTCACAACAAAAGATCTGTCAGGACATTGCCGGTGAAACCAATATGTTTGCGGACTGGGCTGCATCGCGTCAGGGGTGTACGGTCGGCGGGCAGAGCGACAGTGTGACGTCGCGGGCCGGAGATAAGCAGAAAGACCAGGTGTTGAAAAACAAGAATCTCATCTGGGATTCACTCAGCAAAAATGGATTATTGAGTGGTGACCGCGCCCTGAAAGAACTGGTGATGAGTACCGTCGGCTCAATCATTTTTAACAGGAATGGTGATGTCACTATTCTTACGCCGCTGGTTGATAACCGTGACCTGATAAAAGTCCTGATGCGCGGTGGTACAGCGAAAGTATACGGATGTGATGAAGCCTCACTCTGTCTTAATCCGGTCGTCACCAACCTCAGTATTTCTGAATCAAGCGCTCTTGTTACCCTGGTTAAAAACCTGATGATCTCCATGCAGAACAAACTTGTAGATGACAGGCCGTTGACCGACCAGGAAAAAGGGTTTGTGAACACCACGTCGGTCCCGGTACTGAAATATCTGACCAACGCTCAGAGCATGGGAATGAGCGCGACCTATCTGCTGCAGGTGTCGGATTTTATCGCGCAGGATCTGATGATTCAGTATCTCCAGGAGCTTGTTAAACAGGCCAGTATGTCCCTGGCGGGTAAAAATTTCCCGGAAGAAGCCGCCGCGAAGCTGCGTGACAACGTTATTCACGCGCAGGGGCTTCTGGCTGACATGAAACTGCAGTCAGCTGCAGATCAGAATGCGCTGGATGGTATCGACCGCAATATGCAGTACCTGCAACAGCAGGTATCCACCATCGTTTCCGGCTCATACCAGAGCAACTACCATTGGGGTGATCGCTGATGCTTGAGATTTACACCATTTACGGTGGGGGGATGTGGAAAACGGCGCTGGACGCCGTTGTTACCCTCATCGGATCCAGTACATTCAGTACGCTGCTGCGTATGGCGGGAACCTTCGGGGTACTGGCTGCGTTGATCATGTTTATCAAACAACGTAACCCGATGTTGTTTGTGCAGTGGCTGGCTGTTTTCATGATTATTACCACGATTTTGTTAGTTCCGAAGCGTTCCGTTCAGGTGATCGATATATCTGATCCTGCAGCTGTCTGGAAAACCGATAATGTTCCGGTTGGGCTGGCTGGTATTGCCTCTCTGACGACAAGTGTCGGCTATAAGATGACTTCGTTATACGATTCTCTGATGGCTCGCCCGGACTCAGTAACCTACAGCAAAACGGGGATGCTTTTTGGTTCACAGATAGTGGCCGAAACAAGTGACTTCACGACACAGAACCCGGAACTGGCACAGATGCTGCCGGATTATGTGGAAAACTGCGTAATTGGTGACATTTTGCTGAACGGGAAATACACCGTGAATCAGCTGCTTAACTCGTCCGATCCGCTGGCGCTAATCACCAGTAACCCAAGCCCGTTGCGTGGAATATTTAAAACATCCTCCACAACGAGGCAGTTTATAACCTGCCAACAGGCAGCTGCGGAAATTAAAACGCTGGCCAACGTTGAAGCTAATCCTGGCAGCGCCACGTTTACCTGGCTGACGCAGAAGATATTCGGCAATAAAATCAATGGAGCAACACTGCTTTCCAGTGCGATGGGGGACAGCTACGGCTTCTTTTATGCCGGAGGAATGACTGCCTCGCAGATTATGAAGAACAATATCACCAACAGCGCGATACGACAGGGAATTAAAGGGTTCGCAGCCCGTTCGTCAGATACCGCAAACTTGCTGAATCTGGCGACAGAGAATGCGGCCACTAAGCAACGGCTCAGTTGGGCATCAGGGAACGAACTGGCAACACGCACACTGCCATTTGCTCAATCACTGCTGATGTTGATCCTGGTGTGTCTTTTCCCGTTAATGATTGCTTTAGCGGCCACTAACCACGGTGTATTCGGCCTGAATACACTGAAAATATACGTGAGTGGTTTTATCTATTTCCAGCTATGGCCAATCATGTTCGCCATCCTTAACTACGCCTCAAATTACTGGTTGCAGTCGAAAACTGGAGGGACGGCACTCGTCCTCTCTAACAAAGATATTGTGGCGTTACAGCATTCGGATGTGGCAAACCTGGCCGGATATCTTTCACTCTCGATTCCTGTTCTCTCGTTCTACCTTACCCGGGGCGCGGCGGCAATCGGATCACAGGTTGCAGGAGGTATGCTTAGTTCGGCGGCCTTCACGGCTGCAGGTGTATCTTCCACGACTGCAGATGGAAACTGGTCGTTTAACAATATGTCGATGGACAACGTAAACCAGAACAAAATGGATACAAACCTGGTACAACGTCAGGGCCAACAGACATGGCAGGCTGATAATGGTTCTACACAGACAATGACTGCCGGTGGCCATACTGTTATTGATGGCTCTGGTGCTATGTCTAATCTCCCGGTGAATATGAAACTCAGCCAGCTGGCCAGCAGTGGATTTCAGGAATCAGCGCGTCAGTCGCAGGTTCAGGCACAAACAGCACTGGATGGCTATAACCATAGCGTGACTAGTGGCTGGTCTCAACTGTCGCAGTTATCTCGCCAGAGTGGTACCAGTGACAGCCTGAGTTCAGGCAGTGAAAACAGCCAGGCAACAAATGCCACACGTGGCGCAAGTATGATGATGTCCGCTGCGGAGAGCTACGCCAAAGCAAACAATATCTCCACGCAGGAAGCATACAACCAGTTGATGTCTAAATCACAGGAAGGCAGCTTTAATGCGGGTGGTAAAATTTATGGTAAAGCAGATATTGGGGATTCAGCTATAGGCAAAATTGGCAAATGGACTTTGGGTGCCAGCGGAGGTGTGGAGGGGCATACGGGGGTTGAGTACAAAGGGACTGATGGGAGTTCACACGGAACACAAAATACTAACTCCAGTACGCAAGATCTGCGACATGACAAGAACAGCCAGGCAGTTAATGACTTCCGTCAGGGTATGGATATGGTTACCAGTAGCCGAGTGAGTGATGGCTCAAATCATACGGAGAATGCGGCAACCAGCAATGTTCAACAATTTGCAGCCACGCTTAATGATGCGGAAAGTAAGTATCATCAGTACACAACCAGTTCGACACAGAGCGATGAGTTCAGCCGTATGGCCACTATTGCACAGAATCAGAGTGCAAGCCTGGATACCAACTACACTCAGGAGTTTGTGGATTGGGCGGCTAATAAGTATGGCGACAAAGCACAGAGTATGCTGACAAGTGCCCCAAGTGCGCGTGAAGCGGCAATGGAGTTTGTGAATGAACGTCTGAAACCTGAAATTACCGGAGATTATCAGCAGGGTCGTTCAGACCTTGTAACCGGTTCAGAGCATGAACCATTCAGTGGTAAACATATTGTGCATCCTGCTCAGAGTAATCAGCAAATGACAGGAGCTGCAGATACACAAGGGAGTGGGCATTACAATATGTCAGAAAGTTCAGAAGGGGTAATTAGTGCATCTTCTGGCGACTCACATTTATATGGGAGTAATAGATTGTATGGCGATCAGAACATGCCATTAAGGCAAGATACTTCTGCCCGAGCAAATGAATCGTCCTTAGCAGATTCAGGACATAGTTACAGCGATGGACAGACAATGAGAAGTGCTGAGAATCATAGTGGCCATACTAGAAATCAATATGGTGGTGAAGAATACCGTTCAGCCCCAGTAGTTAACAATCATCGTGGTGAAAACCATTCAGTAGGTAGCAGCGAGTATGCCTCTGAAACTGAACAAGTAAGTACGGCGATAAACATCACCTCTGACAGAAATGCCGCGGGCGGGCGTATCACAGGCAATGATATGTCTGATTCTTTCAAGGAAAATCAGCAAAGATTGCGTGAACAGGCTGGAAAGACTTTTGAGCCTCAAAATGACTTGAAACGTAGGGCTGCGGAACAAAGATCTGATAATCTGCATAATATCAACGATTCTGCTGATGAAATTGCTAAAAAACAATCCACTGTTCAGGCATCCAGTGGTATATTAAAAGGAGAACAAGAAAACGCTCAGGGTAAATTTGCCTCGGGTTATGAAACTGAGAAGGGAAAACAAAATTTTATCCCTACGGACCCGAGCGTAGAAGATGTTCAAGCTAGGTTGGCTGAATTGCGCAAAAAAGCAGGGTGATAGGAGTGTGCATAGTGATTACACAGGCAGATGTAAATAATGACATTCGAATGTTGGCTGAAAGTATTGAAGACTATAATAGACCATTGATTAGTCCTTTACATGCTTTGAAACTAAGTATGCTATTGCCTCTGAGTTGTGCCGCGGTTTATGCGCTGGCTGTCATGTGGACTGTATATAGTTTCGTGCCTCATATTGATCATTTCGACAATATGACCACTTTGACTGGTGAATATGGATTTATTCTTGCGGCTAGCTCCTTAGCTCTGGTTTTTTCATTATTTATCGGAATGGCGTTGTATGGCCCCGCTCTAGCCTATTTATCTCTTAGCAAAGAGGCAAGAGCTAAGTCTTTAATCATAGGGCGATTAAAAAAAATCATTTCAAAGTTTGCAGTGTTCTTTTTCTTATGTAATACATCTGTGGCTATAATATCTGTCGAGGCTCCTTGGGTTTTAGTCTTATCACCAGTAGCTATTATGCTTCCTTTTTTAATTATGCAAACCGTTGTTAGCGCCGAAATGACCAGATATGGCATTGGTCCCATATTAGGAAAGCTGAAGAGTATAAGTCAGAAAATTTAAACGATTAGGTCCCATTATTGGCAAGTTTGCGGTTATCACATTTATAGGTGATATCCGCATCAGTGATGCTGTTTCTTGTGCATTTGTCTAAATTTTAATTAACCTTTTCTATTACATTATTTTCAGTTTCCCCTTCTAATTAATTAATTTACATCATTAATTGTGTAGCATTTCTAATGCTGTATTTTAATGTCGAACTTATTGGGGAGTGTTAGGAAAAATCCTGGACTTATGTTCTGTATCAATGAATTCAAAAATGAAATTCAGGATAAATGATGTGCTTGTAAAACAAACAGGATAAACCATGAAATTAAAACAGTATGCAGTTGTCACTTTAGTTGCCTCTACCCTGGTACTTTCGGGCTGTGGAGCCATGTCCACTGCTGTGAAAAAGCGCAATCTTGACGTGAAGACCCAGATGAGTGAAACCATCTGGCTGGAACCATCTTCAGAGAAGACTGTTTATCTCCAGATTCGCAATACGTCCGACAAAGACATGTCAGGCCTGCAGGCGAAAATTACCAGTGAACTGGCCGCAAAAGGTTACCGGGTTTCCAGTTCTCCTGATACGGCCGACTACTGGATTCAGGCCAACGTTCTGAAGGCTGAGAAAATGGACCTGCGTGAATCGCAGGGCTTCCTGAAAACGGGCTACGAAGGAGCCGCGATGGGCGCAGCTCTTGGTGCAGGTATCACTGCGTATAACTCAAGTTCTGCAGGGGCCACACTCGGAGTTGGCCTAGCCAGCGGTCTGATCGGTATGGCCGCTGATGCGATGGTTGAAGATATTAACTACACGATGGTGACCGATCTGCAAATCTCTGAGCGCAGTAAAGCCACTGTCACAACGGATAATGTTGCCGCTTTGAAGCAAGGAACTTCTGGAGTTAAGGTGCAGACGAGTACTGAGCAAGGTAACAGGGCAAAATATCAGACCCGAGTAGTGTCCAATGCCAATAAGGTAAACCTAAAGTTTGAAGAGGCGAAACCGGTTCTGGAAGCACAGCTAGCTAAGTCTATCGCTGGCATTATGTAACCTACTTTAATTAAGTTGTTGTCCTGAATCAGTATTGTCTTAGGAAAGAACATGAAGAAACTTAAGTTTTATTATGTCTTGATTTCAACGGTTGCGATACTCTCTGGCTGTTCTGGTAATAACCAAACTGAATTTAGTTCAGTTACATCAGCTGCCGATCAATGTACCTCGGTTGTCCATTCGTCCTCTTTGGGTAAAAATGGAAAAACTACACTCAGAGCCATCAAGAAAATAGATTCTTATTATGTACGAGTGGGGGATTCAACAACACAATTCCTCGTATTAGAGGATATCCCATATGTTGAATCCGAGATTCTGGATAACGGAGACCCTGGATCGGCATGGCGACGGTGCATGCAGGAGAAAGGTATCGTTTTTGGTTCTAAGAGTTAGCTACCTGTAACAAGAAAGTCTACCGCACTGACGATGAGATCTCTCATCTCAGGGCGGTAACTGTGAATATCCTCCTCATCAAGCTCATGAAGATAGACCGTCTGAATCAGCTGCGTCATCAGAATATATCGTTCACCATCGATGTTAACGACGGGATTAATCTTGCTCATTCCAGGTAATGACTGGCGCCATCTGACAAAAGGAATGATGACCCGTGTATTGAGATCGATTAACTGATCGGACTGCGCAATGACGAAATACGGATATTCCGGATTGTCCAGTCTTCTGAATACGGTCCCCTGATTCATTTGAAGACTCTCAGTGCTGCACTGCTGCCGGGAATAATATGTTCAGCAGTAAATTTGTTCATAGCATCAATAGCCGCTTTGTTTTCCTGTCTCCATCTGGCCTGACGTTCGGCACGGACCACGTCTTCAAGAGCAGAATTAAGGGCTGCTGAAAGATTGATGTTAAGCATCTTCGCTTCGTCCACCAGGGCGGCATCCAGCGAAATATTGGTGCTTCTTTTGCGCGACCGCATAGTCGTATTCATTGTTAAATCCTCTGCGCATTATGTATGCGCATAAATATAGCGCATTTATGCTCCAGAGCGTAAGTGCCTGTCGTTATTCCTGTGATATTTCGCTTCCTCACATGACTGCACAGGCGCAGTCATGTCTGCGGCGAGCGCTGGAATCTCTTTTTTTAACCAACCGTTTATCTCGTTGCCGTTCTGGCGATGCGATTACTGCCGGGTAAATTCTATGAGCTTTGCAGGTAAAAATCTCACTCAGGGTGGGCAGATGACTGCCTATCGCTGGCGCATGTTCTTTCAGGTCAATAACTGGATAGGATTCTGGATCTTCATCCTTTTTGCTGTGCTGGCAGCCGTCATCTTTTTCTTACGCATACCACAGGAGGTTTTCGATAACGGCTCACTGTGGTGGTTTTCCAGCATTAACAGCAGCTTCATCAACCTGATGCCGCCGGGCACTCCAAAACTCTATGACATCCATTACTGGTATGCCGCCACTCAGACGCAGATGGTTCTGAAAATGACCCTGCCACAGATACTCACAGACCCTTACATGACGGCTATGGGGGAGCAGTTTTTCAATGAACTGCAGTGGGCCGTGCTGGTCAGCGGTGTGTTCAGCATGTGTGTATTCGTGGGCATCGCCTGGTACATTGCCGACATTGGCCGCAAGGAAAGTGAAGACCAGTATATTTCCGGCATGCAACTGACGGAAAACCCGGCCGAGGTGAACCGGCTACTGCGTAAGAGTGGAGAACTGTCCGACTTACGTGTGGGTGAATTACACATGGTCAGGATGGCCGAAGTAATGAACTTCCTGATCCACGGCACGATTGGCGTGGGTAAGTCGACTCTTATTCGCTGGCTGCTGGAGTTCATCCGAAAACGTGGCGATCGGGCCATTATCTATGATTCAGGCTGTACATTTACTGAAACCCACTACAACCCCCGCACTGATTTCATTCTTAACGCTCATGATGAACGCTGCGCTAACTGGGATATGTGGGGAGAGTGTGTTGATGCTGTGGACTATGACAACCTTGCAACGAGTCTTATCCCCGTTGAAGGAGAGTCCGACCCCTTCTGGGTATCCAGTTCTCGGACCATTTATGCTGACCTGGCCATAAGGATGTCTGCTGACCCGGAGCGCAACATTGAGAAATTTCTCAAGACATTGTTGTCCCTCAGCATGAAAAGCCTGCGTGATTATCTGGCCAACACCCCATCGGCAAACCTGGTTGAGGAGAAAATTGAAAAGACCGCCATATCGATCCGTTCAGTAGTCACCAACTATGCCAAATCACTGCGATACCTGCAGGGACTGGATGACGGTACCAAACCCCCGTTTACCATCCGCGAATGGATGACACAGTCGAAGTACGACAGCAGCTGGCTCTTTATTTCCACACAGGCCCGACACCGCAAAAGTGTCCGGCCTCTGATATCTCTCTGGTTATCACTGGCCACTATGTTTTTACAGAGTATGGGGGAGAACAGCGACCGGCGAGTGTGGTTTATCTGTGACGAAATTCCCAGCCTTCAGCGCATCCCCGAACTGGCAGAAACGATGGCTGAAGCGCGTAAATTCGGCGGCTGTTTTGTCCTGGGAATGCAGAATATGGCACAGATGATCCACGTTTATGGTCGTGAGCTGGCCAAAAGTATATTCGACCTGATGAACACCCGCATGTATGGCCGTTCCCCAAGTGCGGAGATGGCCAAAGTGGTGGAAGAGGAACTGGGGCATCAGCGTAAACGAAAAATTCGTGAGCAGAACAGCTACGGTCTGGATCAGGTCCGTGATGGTGTGTCGTTGGGTAAGGATGAGGTTAACGACCCAATTGTCGATTACGACCAGATTATGCGTCTGCCTAACCTGAGTTTTTATGTCCGTATGCCGGGTGAATATCCGGTTGTCCGACTGAAACTCAAATTCCGGAAGCCGAAAAAACATCAACCCGGGCTGATTGAAAGAAACATTCGCGATGCTCTGAGTCCCGAACTGGAAAAGGTGATTAAAAAAAATGAGCGTGCCGCTTCTGCTGCCGGTCTGACTTTCCCGACCGGGGATGAAATACTGGAAAAGTCGGGTGCTAATACAGCTGCATCCGGAGGCGATACAGGCATTACTTCCCGGCCCTCAGCCATTGTGACAGAAAAAGAAACGCCACCGGCAGGCGTTACTCCTGTCCGGGCCACAGAACCTGAGCTGAAGCAGGAAGACATTATTTCACCACCAGTGATCCCCGAAAAAAAATCAAGTGTCGTGAAGGTTTCCTCCGTTGAGAAAAATAATGTTTTCCCTCTGCTTTTTACCCGGCAAGCCCCACAGGAAACACCGACGCCCTCAGTTTCTGCTTCTGCAAATGACTCTCCGTGTTCTGGGGAACCAACCATTCCAGTTGTGCCCGATCCTGTTGTTCAGGACAGCACTCTGCCGGCGGCATTGCGCGGTCTCCGCCATCGTACATCCGGTACTGAACAGCCTGTCACCTCAGCCCTGGATATGTTGCAAAAGGCGCGCCAACGTCCTAACGCATCAGGCAACGATCAGCAGGGAGATGAGAGCGCGGCAGGGGAAACGCTGAACCTGGATGCACGAATCACCCCGAATAGTGATGGGGGGATAACGGTCACGACGTCGGGAAAAACAGTCCGGACAGACACCAGTCCGGAAACACACCAGACGAATAAACGTCTCGCGCAGGACGAAGAAAATATTTTATTGCATCGCAATCCCGACGATCCGGGTTATGGCGAACACGATCAACATTATGACGACAGAGAGCCTGAATTATGATGTCAGTCGCCCCTATTGGCTCGGCAGCCGATGCTGCTGGCTACTACAGCCATTCAGATAACTATTATTTCCTCGGTAACCTGCAAAGCCTCTGGATGGGGGAAGGCGCTGACGCGCTGGGCCTCGATGGTCAGGTCAGGGGAGATGACCTGACAGCCGTACTGGAAGGGCGTTTGCCTGATGGTTCCCGCCTGGGTAAAGAAATTAATGGCAACCATGTACACCGGCCGGGCCACGATCTTACTTTTTCAGCTCCCAAAAGCGTCTCAATACTGGCACTCATTGGGGGCGATAAGGAGATGCTGGAAGCCCATAACCATGCCGTTCGTATTGCTGCAGGTTATGTTGAGAAGCTGATTTCTGCCCGTGATACAAAAGACGGGATCACTTCCATCGTTCATACCGGCAAAATGGTGGCGGCGGCATTCACCCATGATACATCCAGAAATCTTGATCCCCAGCTGCACACGCATCTTCTTGTGGCCAACATGACAGAACAGGATGGTAAGTGGAAAGCGCTGGCCACTGACTATATCCATAATGCCGGTTTTATTGAGACGGTTATGAAAATGCAGGTGACGCTCGGGAAAATATACCGCAGCGCACTGCGAAGCCGTGTGGAGGCGCTGGGCCATGAGGTAGAAGAAGTCGGTAAACATGGCATGTGGGAAATAAAGGGGGTGCCGGAAGAAGTCAGGGAAGAATTTTCCTCGCGGGGACGCGAAATTCAGGGGGCAATCGGCGCTGAGGCCACATTACGCAGCCGGGACGTGGCGGCAAAGGATACACGAAGGGCCAAAGTTGATCCCTCCCGGTTACGCCTCATGGAACGCTGGCTGGGGCAGATGAAAGAGAAGGGATTTGATCTCAGGGCTTACCAGGACAGTATTCAACCTTCTGAATACACAGGCCAGGAAAAGGTACCAGGAGCAGTGAGCGTACTCAGAAACACTCCCGTAACGCCCGGATTAACCACCTCAACAACTACGGAACAGGAGCAGGGTAAAGTGTCGGGAGAAAAACAGGCACCTGCTCAGCCGCGTGACAGAGGAATTCATCTCACCACGAACGGTCGCTTCGAGGAACCATTACCGATTCCAGAGGTGACCGAAGCTGTTCGCCAGGCCATCTCGCAGCTGAGCGACAATAAAACACGTTTCACCTTTGGTGAACTGATGCTGACAACGGCCGAACTGAGTGAAAAACTCCCGGACATGAAAGATATTCGTGTTGCGATTGATGCGTCACTGAAAGACGGCATGATTGTACCGCTGGACAGTGAAAAAGGTGTTTTTACTTCAAGGATCCACCTGCTGGATGAGCTGTCCATTCAGGCTCTTAGCCAGGAACACATCAAATCCACAAGTGTGGTCAGTTTTACCCGACCTGAGCAGTATGCGCCGCCGTCACTGGCGGTCGTGGAGCAGGACCCACTGGTACTGATGAATGCTCCGTCAGGGGTGGCAGGTATCCGCGACCTGACGACTCAGCTAACCGGTATTTCCACGGCACTCGGTCGTGATGTTCAGGTTCTGGCCAGTTCCGCAGAACGTGCCATATCCCTGGCAAAATCAGACACACTACGTGACAGACTTATCAGCCGCCAGCATGTCCTGAGTGGCGATTTCCATCTTAAACCCCAGAGTACGCTGATTATTGAGGGGGCAGAGCGTCTTGGACTGAAAGAAACACTGGTTTTGCTGGGTGAAGCCCGCGCGCAGGATGCTCAACTGGTCTTTCTCGACAGCGCCGGGCGTCAGGCTAACGGTAATGCCATGTCGGTACTGGAGTCAGCCGGTATAAGTCGTTCCCGTCGAACAGAACCAGCACCAGGTCTGGAAGCCTCGGTGGTCAGTATCCCTGACAAACGCGAACGCTACGAATCACTGGCCACGCGCTTCGCAGAGCTGAACGGCGGTAGCGAAAACGTAACTGCAGTGGTAATCGGAAAGCGTGAACAGTCACACCTGACAGGGCTTATTCGTAATGCGCTTCAAAATGCAGGGCAACTGGCACGCGACGGTGTGGATATTGAAGCCAGACACCCTGTCTGGCTCGATCAGCGAACCCGCCGCATGCCAGGTTCTTATCGCCCCGGAATGGTGCTTGAGGACCGCAGTGATTCCAGAAATCGTCAGTCTTACGTGATTGATCGGGTGCATGAGGATACCCGTGTACTTTCACTCATTGACGGAGATGGAGTGCTTACCAGGATGAAATTAAGCGATGTCACCGCAGACTGGCGTCTTTTTAACCAGGAAACACTGAATGTGTCTACCGGTGAAAAGCTTCTGGCTGTTGCCGGTGACCGTGAACATCATCTTAAAGCTAAAGACCGTCTCGAGGTTACAGGGATCAGTGACAAAGGAATAGAAATCAGACGAGGGAATGACATGCTGACGCTCCCTAAAAACCAGCCATTGTATGTGACCCATGCTTACGTCAGTGCGCCCGGTGGGCGTGATAATGACCGTGGTGTGGTTCTGGCCGCGTTGAACACTCGGGATATATCAGGTCAGACGGTTAACTCTCTGGCGCAAAGTGGTCACAGGGCGGAAATTTTTACAGCTGAAGTGCAGGACAGAGCTGAAGCACGGTTGCAGAGGATGAAAACGAATGTGTCCCCTGTGCAGTTGGTCCGCACACTCAGTGGACAGGATAACGTCAGTAGTGCGGTTGAAACCCTGCAGGACAGCGTTCGTACAGAGGCAGGGCTTGCTGTCTGGCGTGCGGTCAACGACCAGAGAACGGTGACGTTCAGCCCACTGGTTCTGGCAAAAGATGCTGTGAAATACCACCCTGACCTGGATGCCATCGGGGATGAAATTAACTCGATGCTTAAAACCGGTGAACTGTTGCAGGTTTCACTCAGCGGGGAGCCTAAGCTGGTTGCCCGTTCAACATGGGAGATGGAAAAGGCAATTCTGCGCGTTGTGGATCAGGGGAAAAACACGCAGCTACCGCTACTTGACCATGTCCCTGAAGCCGTCATGAGTGGCCTGACTGATGGTCAGAGAAAATCTACCACCCTGGTGCTTGGCAGTACCGACCAGTTTATCGGAATTCAGGGGTATGCAGGGGTAGGGAAAACCACACAAATTAAGGCTGTTATTGCCGCACTGGATACTCTTCCTGCAGGTGTACGTCCGGTACTGACAGGTCTGGCACCGACACACCAGGCAGTGAAGGAGATGAGTGATGTAGGCGTTCGGGCACAGACCATTAAATCTTTTATTGTGGAACATGAACAGGCGACCGCCGGTGGTGAGAAACCTGACTATAAAGGGCAGGTGTTCCTTATTGATGAATCTTCAATGGCAGGAAACCAGGATACAGCCGCGCTATTTCAGGCGATTGCTGCAGGGGGAGGTCGCGCTGTTTCAATGGGGGACATCGACCAGTTTGAGTCTGTCGATGTTGGCGCGCCTTTTAAACTGATGCAGGAACGCAGTCCGATGGACGTGGCCATCATGAAGGAGATAGTTCGTCAGAAAGATGCCCAGCTGCGAGGGGCGGTGCATGACATTATCGATAATCGTATTGATGCAGCCCTGAAACGAATTGAAAGTCAGCCCGGTGACCGCGTTTCGCGCGATGTGGATGCGATCGTGCCTGACAGTGTCTTTCAGGAAACGACCACGCCGGTGGATGATATTGTGGCTGACTGGACGGGCCGGACGCAGGATGCACGTGATCGCACTCTTATCATTACACAGCTTAACGCCGACCGCAGAGCAGTAAATGCCGGCATTCATGCCACGCTGGCAGAACGGGGAGAGCTGGGAGAGAAAGCGGTCAGAGTGCCTGTGCTTGAGAAAATCACGCATACACGTCATGAGTTCAACCAGACTCAGGCCTGGCAGTCGGGAATGGTGGTGAAACGTGGCGATCGTTATCAGGATGTCCTCGCCGTTGACCGTAATGGCAGAACCGTAACAGTACGTGATGAAGAAGGCCGGATTGGCCTCTATTCACCCCGGGAGCTTATTACTGGTGACGTGCAGCTGTTTCACCGTCGGGAGATAGAAGTCAGAGCCGGAGATTTACTGAAATTTACGGCGACCGATCGTGATCTGGGTCAGACAGCGAATAAGCGATATACTGTCGAATCTGTCAGTGAGACAGGTGATATCAGGCTTAAGGGCGAGAAAGGTCACACAACCATTAACCCGAAAGACGTTCGCGCACAGCAGCATATAGACTACGGCTGGGCAGTAACCGGCTATGGCGCACAAGGTGCCAGTACCGATTACGTGATAACACTGGAGGGCACAGAAGAAGGGCGTAAGGCTCTGGCTACCCGCAGGGCATTTTACATATCAGCTTCGCGTGTGAAGGAGCACGTCCAGATTTATACAGACGGTAAGCAGGACTGGATTAACGCGGTTAAATCCCCGGAGCGTGACATCAAAACCGCCCACGATGCGCTTGCGCCAGAAACACAGCGTAAACAGGCAAAAGCTATCTGGTCAATGGGGCAACCCGTCAGTAAGACGGCCATTGGACGAGCCTGGCTGCGACACCAGAACATGCATGACTCATCACTTACCGCGAAAATCATCCCAGCGACCCGACGCTTTCCAGAGCCTGCGCTCGCTCTGCCTGTCTATGATAACAACGGCAAAAGTTCAGGCCTGGTGCTGGTTTCTCTGGTTGCGAGCAATGAAGGGAGGCTGACACATGGCGAGACACGTATGGTGATGAGTGAACGTGGCCGCGGAGCGTTGTTGCAGCGAAGTAAGTCGGGGAATACGGTCGTTGTAAGTGAGCTTTCGGCTGCGCTCGATGCCGTTCGCAATCGACCGGAAGATGGTGTGTTCTGGCAGGTTGGCACTGAGTCTCTTTCTGCACAACTGATTAAAGTCAGTGGCGGAGAAAGACGTGAGAACGAAGAAATCAGTGTACAACGTGTCAGCCGTGAATCCTCAGAAATTATTCTGCCTGAAACCGAACAGAACGCCGACAAAAATTCCGCAGTCGATATCAGTCATATTCGTGAACAGGACGAAGCCCGAAAGCGTACAGAAGAGTCACTGGCGGCCGACGCCGGGAAATCATCGGGAGAAGCTGCAGAGCCGCTGTCAGTGAAGATAATTCAGCCGACCGGAGAAGAGCTGAACATCAAACCGGAGATTTATGGTGCTGATGGACAAAAAGACATTCCTGAACCCGATAAAAATATCCTCAGAAGTATCGCGTCCTCAGAGGAACGTCAGGAGATTGATCCGGCAAAATTACTGCGTGCCGGGCAGGAGATTGATGCCGGACGTGGTGCGGATATCTCTGGTGTATCCCGCCAGGTGACTGAACTGGCCCGTAATGAACGAGATATAGCGCGACAGACAAACAGTATTGAACACGGTCGTTTACCGGAGCGTGAAGAACAGTCACTGACACGTACCATCCAGAAAGAACGCTAATCCCCATCCCCTATAGAAATCGAGAAACCGTTTATGAAGAGAACGAACTTATCCCTGTTTATCGTTGCAACATCCTGTTTTGTAAATCCAGTCGCACAGGCTTCAGCGCAGCCGTCTCCATTTACACCTGAGCAGGAAGCCAGAATTGGTGAAATTGCAGCAGACTACCTGGTGGCTCATCCCGACGTGCTGGTCACGGTGAGTAAAAAACTTCAGGAACATCAACTACAGCGGGAACAGCTGCGTTATGCCGGCCGTGTGATGAACAACCAGAGAGAGTTATTGAATGATTCCGACACACCCGTTATCGGGCCAGAGCGCGCGAAAGTAGCCGTCATAACATTTTTTGATTACCAGTGCGTGTTTTGCAGCAAGCTGGCACCTGCCCTAGAAAAAGTTATGCAGACGTATCCTGATGTTCGGTATGTATTTAAAGAATTGCCAATCTTTGGTGATCGCTGGGAAAACTCCCTGAAGGCGGCTGAACGTGGGTTATCGGTCTGGAAGCAAAAGGGGGCTGAAGGGTATATGACATACCACAGAGCCATTTACAGAACTGGCCATGATGAGGGAAGACTAAGCGCCGACGATATTTCAGAGGCTTCCCGTCAGGCGGGCTGGATGGATCCGCGAAGAGAAGATTTTACCCCGACGCTTTCCCGAAACAAGGAACTGGCAGGCAAACTGGGTCTAACCGGCACTCCGGGTATCATTGTCATGCCCGTCAGTGGTGCGTCTTCCCAAAAAATCACCGTATTCCCTGGTTTTGTTCCGTCAGAAAAACTGCAGTCTGCTATCGAAAAAGCCTCCAGATAACACCATGCTCCCGGCCTGACATCGGTTTCCCGCCAGAAAACGTTGTCTGATAATGCCGGTACGTATCCTGCCAAAACAGAACCCTATTATTGCGCGTCTGGGGGCCTATCCTGCGTAAAGCACCGCGAAGGATTCTCACATTCCCCTTTGGAAGTTCGAACGTTTCTTGCTCAGCTAAACGTGATCCTATGGGTTTCTGTCACGATCCGCGATCTTTTCGTATGGAAAATTTACGAGTGAAAAGGTAAACTTCCCGGACGTACAGATACCTTGTGGTGGGGTATTCTGTTGAATAATTTTAGATTTACGCCCTAATCCAAACTTTATTGGCTGCTTTGTGGTGAGGCAGAGAGGGGTAAAACTTTATTTCGGAAGAAATGCGGACTTCCGAAAGCAGGAACGTGGATGGGAGCGTGTCCATAAGACGCTCAGGAACAGGTGACGGAAAGTTTTCCGGAGCCTGAATGCACAAACCCCCCGAAATCTGTAGAGTCTTGGCGGAATCAGACAGAGATCAGGGGGTCCAAAAGCAGGCGCGTTGCCTGTGAAGGATTATAACGCATGCACCATATAAAACAACACCCGACCGCCATAAGAAAAGGTCGGTGTGACTGAGAAAAAACCTACCTTTTACAGACAGGTCAAAAATCCTGAGCCGGAGTTCACTCCGCGAGAGGACAAAAAGACTCTGCCGTTCTGTCGTAAGCTGATGGCGAAAGCCGAAGGTTTTACATCCCGTTTTGATTTTTCCATCCATGTGGCATTTATGCGATCGCTGGGTAAACGGCAGCGTATGCCGCCGGTACTGCGTCGTCGGGCCATCGATGCGCTGATGCAGGGGTTATGCTTCCACTACGACCCCCTGGCTAATCGCGTTCAGCGCTCCATTACCAATCTGGCCATCGAGTGCGGCCTGGCCACGGAATCGAAAAGCGGTAATCTGTCCATCACCCGTGCCACACGCGCACTGAAGTTTCTGGCTGAGCTGGGGCTGATAACGTACCAGACAGAATATGATCCGCAGATTGGCTGCAATATTCCGACCGATATCACCTTTACGCCGGCGTTGTTTTCCGCGCTCGATGTTTCTGACGTGGCTGTACTGGCTGCGCGCCGCAGCCGCGTTGAGTGGGAAAACAAGCTGCGTAAAAAGCAGAGCCTGGAGCCGCTGCAGATGGATGAACTGATAGCGAAGGCCTGGCGGTTTGTACGCGAGCGGTTCCGCAGCTATCAGTCGGAACGTAAACAGCACGGACTGAAGCGCGCACGGGCGCGACGTGATGTCGACAGAACCCGCAAGGACATTGAAACCCTGGTGAAGCAGCAACTGACGAGAGAACTCGCCAGCGGTCGCTTTACAGGAAGCGGAGATGCGATAAAACGGGAACTTGAGCGGCGTGTCACAGAGCGCATGCTGATGTCGCGCGGCAACAACTACACGCGACTGGCCACCGTCCCCATATAGCTTTTCCTGACTGAAAATCCGGCTGACGCCGGAGGATTTCTCACGTCTGTACCTCTCTCATGTCTGTTAATCTACCCAATCCGCGCTGTTTTAACTTCAAAAATGCACTGAAATTCACCTGCAGTGGCCCGAGATTCATCCGTCGACTCTGTTTGCGGTCGCCAGATTGAGTTATCAACATATAACTGCAAGGGAAATTTACATAAAGTTAAAACCGTTATGCTTTCAGAGTGCTCGTCGGTGTACTTTCAATGTGCGTGGTTTCCTTTAAAAACCTGCTCTGTACTTCTTTTAAATACATAATCTTTCTCTCTTATAAATATATAACCTGTTCGTCGCCCGCCCTGTGGACAGGCTCATGAGAATGACCGCCCTTGCAGCGGACTGACGTCCGCGCCGGTTCGGAAAAGGCAAAGGTACCTCCCGCCAACAAGTGGCGGGCAAAAGACATCATAAAATAGTTACAACATCCAAGATATTTAGCCAAAAACCAGTGCCCACCCAGCCCCTCCCCACCACTGAAAAGCGCCGCCGCCCCGGCCGAAGGCCGGGAACTACATCGCTTTTAATGCTGGATGTTGTAACTAGAATTAACGGCGCTGTAAGAAGTATCGCTTAAGGTCTTGCGTACACGCCCGTAAGCGGCCCTCACGGCCCGCTAACGCGGAGATACGCCCCGACTGCGGGAAACCCTTGTCGGGACCACTCCGACGGCGCACATCAACACCTGAGCCATATGACCGCGGGTTTTAGCTTTACAGGGATGGGGGGTTAATAGTGATCTTCTATCGATCAACCGGCTACGCCGGGCTACGGCGCCATTCAGCGACAGTGCCATATTTATCATTTGCTGGCGCCTCTATGCCGCTTTGCGGCATAATCACACCTGAAAATAAAGGTATTTTCAGGGAGGTCCGGATGAAGTATTCAGACACCTTCATGCGTCAGCATGAAGAAATGTGCCAAGTGGTGGGCAATATTGTTTTTGCCCTGGCCGAAGCCGGGCACGACTCACATCGCGAAAACATTGTTGCTGTGCTCCGTAACGAGCTTGCAGACCCCGGGAAGTGGGAGCCAGACCAGGTGCTTTATCTTCAACTGGCCATTGATTTACTGAACGCCAGGCAAGGATAGAGTTTTACGGCGCATCGGGATAAAGTCGTTTAGTTATTGTGCCTAACTGGAGCAAGAAAGGGTTAATGACTGACTCGCGTCAGATCATCTTCTGTCTGACTGAGCATTTTCATGGTCATGCTCCGAGTTGTATGGGGCGGCCGAATTTCAAAGAGACTTCATACCTGCCTTCAGAACTGCCTTTTTAAATTGTACGTTCCTCACCCAGCTGAAATACTAATTGCCTGTAAGGCAATAAAAATACAACTAAAAATAAGTAAATCAACGTATCATTCTGCCAGTGAAAATCATTGGATAAATCCAGTTATGAAGGTTACTTATGTTTCGCAAACTGTTTAAAAGCGTGACCAGTCTGGTTGATGCTGAACTCAGACATAATTTACGTATGAATTCTGAATATCAAAAATATCGCTGGAATATTTTTGAACGCCTGCTGGCCTGGTGCTCTACATACTATGGGCGGGCTATGCTGATTCTCTGGGCTGGTGCAATAATGATTGTTCTTGCCTGTTTGTATCTGAGGCCGCTTCTGGCCCCATTTGGCAAGAAGTATTTTAAGGGAATTGAAATGCTCCCGCAGGGGCTCTCCGATCTACTGGGGGGACAATTAACCATCATTGGTATTGTATTTCCATTAGTTGTCGGTCTGATCAGTGTCCTGTTTCAGAAAAAATCGACCCGTGAGCATATCCAGTCAGCCTATCAGCTTTACTCGGGATACATGTTTGCAGGCCTGAGCGGTCTTTCCCTTGCTGCATTTATTCTGGTGAGTGAACTTTTGTCTGCTCGGGGGACAAATACCTTGATATTTGCCTTGTTGTAGTGGCGATAATTTGGATGATCATGAATATTTGTTTGTCTATCTGGTTTTTTATTCAGAGTCTGAATGTTCTGGATGATCGCCGGCGTGATCGAATTATGCTTAAGTATTTTATTTCAAAAGTTGTGGTACAGCATATTAGAACAGCTGTTGTAAAAAACTGGTTAGCTTTTCCAGGGGATTATATTAACAAAAGGGGACTGCTGAATGTCTCTGTTGATATTTATGACTCTCCGGAGAAGGAAAATTCAGATCTCCTGAAGTTAAAACTTAAAATGGATGAATGTGTGAGAGATGTCTATACACTTCCATTATTATTTCTCCTCAGGAGATTAAAACCTGACGGAACGGGATCTGCAAGAATCAGAGTTTTACCCGGGTGGGGGATACATAACGGCGAAGTGGTTATTCTGGCTACAACCGGTATCAGATATAATGCTATCTGGGAGAAGCTGTTTAAGCTCTGTTTTATCCGTGGAAGCAAATGGGAAAAAACAAATTTTTTAAACTTCACCAGAGGTTTTTATGGAGAGGTTTATGATGCTCTGGATGAGCGAAATCTGGGGGCGTTTGAGGAAGCAGCAGACCGGCTTGTTTCGACTTTTATTACGTTGAAAAGATGTTTTCAGTATGATGATAAAAATTATATGGATAATGTATCTGTTTCATTTTTTCCGCAAAGCTTCAGTCAGTCTTTCCATAATGATTTTTACCGTCTTGCAGAAGATGTGGTGAAAACACTGGATACTACCCCCACATATTTCCGGAAGATAATGCATCTTCCACAGTCCTTTTACCAATATCGGGGAGAAGACAGGACCGAAGAACTGAGACAGTCTCTTCAGTCCCAGAGCAATATCTGGCAGATACTGCTGGACTGGAATGCGGGAAACAGGGAGTTATCAGTGAACCAGAAGCAACGTTATGTTGCTATGCTGCAAAACTTTATAGGTGAGTGGGAAAGCTGGCATATGTGGTTACGTCTGGCATTTAAGAATAATGCTGATATGACAGGATATGCTGAGGCTCTTGAATTACATTTATTCCGTTCTCTGGAAATGCTTATTACAGCAATAACATCTGATGATATTGATGCCACTGATCTAAGTACTGACATGTTCACATTGTGGCTTAATCAGGGACAGTTCCATAATCATTATCACGAAGAATATCTGTGGCACAGCCATTTTCTTACGCCGGATTTTTTACTGCTACATTTTTCCAGTTGCAGTCAGTCCTGCATGTTGAGGGGGAAGGCATATAACGAAAAAGCCGCATTATCCCTGACAATGCGTAATGTGATAACTGATCTCCGCTTGTTCCTGTCAGCTTATATGGTGAGGTATCTTGGACAACAAAAAAATGTCAATTTGCTCACTGTCATCAAACGGTTACTGTCTCCTGCACTGGTCTCGCCAACTGGGGCGTATAATACACTTCCTCCAGCTATAGTCTGTCAGACTGATGTTATAGATATCATACTACGTCTCACTTGCTGTCATGCAGGAGAAAGCAGCAACTGGCTTTCACGTCTGTCTCATATGGTGGAAAAACTCACCAGAAGCAACAAAGGACCTGTTATTTCTGGGCGGATTTACATGGGAAGGGTTGATGATTTAAATACACTATACCCTGCATTTGCTGATATAGCAGTAATGCTGTCTGTATCTGAACAAAGTGTCAGCAAAAAAGTGATTACTGCAATCAGCGAAGGGATTTTTTCATTTTCTGATAAAAAAAATATTGTCCATATTTTGAAATCTCTGAAAAAAAACACAACAGAAGTAGCTGACAACTTTTTGATGACATCTGAGGAGTACGCTACGCGAGTTGTATTTTTTAATAGAACGCTGGACATGTACATATCCACTTTTGAAGAAAGTATTAAGTCAGATATCATAAAGGCAGAAGAAGATATCGATCTTTTCAGAAGGATTGATATGAACATATCTCAAAATGTCATTGATGACATTAAGAAAGATCATCTTCTTTCTCTGTTTGAGTTTACACCTGAGTCTGAAATTTCAGAACGTTGGGAAAAACAATGGATTAATATTGGTATTGATAAGGAAAATGTGGCAAAGAAACTTGGATGTACAATTGATCCGTCATTTTTTCCCTCAACAACAATTTCAGACTGCGTACTTAATGAAATCCACCGGAAACTCTATATTAACCGTGGTAAGTTGAGTGAGGATATAAGCGATCTGGATGAACTTTTTCATAAAGTAACAATTTTCATGGAAAAGGAAGATGATTGTACCCTCATTGTGTATGGTAATTGTTTTTCCATGGAGTTATACGAACTTGAATATCGTACTGATAAACATAATGAACTTGGCATAAAAATGGTAAGTAAACCAGATAAGGGATACCAGCCACATGTTCTTCCATATATGATTAGCAACAGTACAATATATTTCGTTCCGAACTGTCAGGATAATTACTCATTACTGGTGCGGAATTCATCTTTTGGTCGTTTACGTCTGTTCCGTTATCCTGATGATACGATGTTCTGCACATTCTGCCGGGAAAATGCTGATGACCCGCTTAAAAGTATTATTACCCATCTCTGGGAGCAGGATGCAGAAGTGACAGATCCTGTCATAGCTATGTTTAATCACGTCTGAGTGCTGTGATTTCTGTCTTTTATGCAACAATCGCTGGATATTGTAATTTATGAAATACGATGCCCAGGCATATCTGTTCCCGGCCGTCTTTTATGACGGCCACTATTTCTTGTTTCGGGGCTGGCGGTGGCTATTATCTGTGGAATAGTTCGCTGATAATGTTGGCAGAGAAATCAGGTCATATGGCCCGGTGTGCCCTGGTGGCACTTGCGCTGGCCAGACAGGATGGCAGTGTGCAGTCACCGGCACAGGAAAATCTCTTTCTGACCCGCTGGCTGGCAACCCAGCTGAAGCAAAGACGTTTCCCGCGCGATGTCGCTCCCGATATCGAGTGGATGTTGAAGCAGTGCCGCCATCTGGGTGTTCGCGCAAAGCTGGCCAGTAAGCTCGATTACCTTTGGCGTTCCTGCACCGGTGAGTTGTCTGGGGTCCGCTTGGAAAACGGATATTATCCTACGTTAAGCTCAAAACGCTTAACGGGTGATTTCGTTCCATTGAGCGGAACCCTCTGACCGTAAGGGATGTACGGAACTATCAGGCTGTCCGTTTATAGTTTTACTGACTTCCGGACAGATAGTTAGCGTAGTGTACGTAATCGTACGGTTTCGGACACAGAAACGCTGTAGTCCCGCAATCCGAGGGATAGCCAATAGCTGCTTGGTTAAAAAGTAGTCTTAGCGTAGGTTGTTTTTCCATTTCCAAGCGGCCCCCTACTGAAGTTAGGAGTTTATCAATGCCTATCGCTTTTAAATTATTGTACTTTCATTACCACATTTAGGTTATATGTAAGCGTCGTCTCAGCACCGTCTGGCAGATCCTGAAATTCCTGAGAGGATAGTGGACACCAAATATGGTGGACGCTATCCATGAAATCATTAACCGCAGTGCGTAAAAAAAGCCCTAATTATCCCGTTGAGTTCAAAATCAAAATGGTTGAACTCTCGCATCGACCAGAGATCTCCGTAGCGCAACTCGCTCGTGAGCATGGGATCAACGATAATCTGTTGTTCAAGTGGCGTCAGTACTGGCGCGAAGGAAAACTACGTCCTCCTTCAACAACAGAAAACAGCGTGCCTGAGCTGCTCCCGATAACACTTGATGCCGAAGATGTTGTTCCTGCAACCTCCTCACTGTCACAACCTGTAGCTGCTGCGGCACCTGAATCACTCAATATCTGCTGTGAAGTGGCGTTCCGGCACGGATCACTCCGTCTGAATGGTGCCATCAGCGAAAATATCCTGAACCTGCTGATACGGGAGCTCAAACGTTGATCCCATTACCATCAGGGACTAAGATCTGGCTGGTCGCTGGTATCACCGATATGAGAAACGGTTTTAACGGCCTGGCGGCAAAGGTGCAGACGACGCTGAAAGACGATCCGATGTCAGGTCACGTTTTTATCTTCCGTGGGCGTAATGGTAGTCAGGTAAAGCTCCTCTGGTCTACCGGCGATGGGCTGTGTCTGCTGACCAAACGGCTGGAGCGCGGCCGCTTCGCCTGGCCGTCAGCCCGAGATGGTAAAGTGTTCCTCACACCGGCACAGCTGGCGATGCTCCTTGAAGGTATCGACTGGCGGCAGCCTAAAAGACTGCTTACGTCCCTGACTATGTTGTAGGCCTCTTTGTCCTGGTCGACGCTGAATGAGCCTGGTAATATACCCGGCATGAACAGCTCACGTCCTGACAATATCGACGAACTGAAACGTCTTCTTGCCGAACAGGAAGCGCTGAATCGTGCCCTGCTGGAAAAGTTGAACGAGCGTGAACGCGAAATAGATCACCTGCAGGCGCAACTGGATAAGCTGCGCCGAATGAACTTCGGCAGCCGCTCCGAAAAAGTCTCCCGCCGTATCGCGCAGATGGAAGCCGACCTTAACCAGCTACAGAAAGAAAGCGATACCCTTACCGGTCGGGTGGATGACCCGGCCGTGCAGCGCCTGCTGCGGCAGACCCGTACCCGCAAACCGTTCCCTGAATCACTTCCCCGTGACGAAAAACGGCTGCTGCCAGCAGCGTCATGCTGCCCGGAATGTGGTGGTGCGCTGAGCTACCTGGGTGAGGATGCCGCCGAGCAGCTGGAGCTGATGCGAAGCGCCTTCCGGGTTATCCGGATAGTACGTGAAAAGCATGCCTGTACTCAGTGCGATGCCATAGTGCAGGCTCCCGCGCCTTCGCGGCCCATCGAGCGGGGTATAGCAGGACCGGGGCTGCTGGCCCGCGTGCTGACCTCAAAGTATGCAGAGCATACCCCGCTGTATCGCCAGTCAGAAATATACAACCGCCAGGGTGTGGAGCTGAGCCGTTCACTGCTGTCGGGCTGGGTGGACGCATGCTGCCGGCTGCTGTCACCGCTGGAAGAGGCGCTTCAGCACTATGTAGTGACCGACGGCAAACTCCATGCCGATGATACCCCCGTGCAGGTGCTGCTGCCGGGTAATAAGAAGACGAAGACCGGGCGGTTGTGGACATACGTTCGTGATGACCGCAACGCCGGGTCAGCGTTGCCACCGGCGGTGTGGTTCGCGTACAGTCCCGACAGAAAAGGCATCCACCCGCAGACTCATCTTGCCGGCTTCAGCGGTGTGCTGCAGGCAGATGCTTACGCCGGGTTCAACGAACTGTACCGCGATGGCCGGATAACGGAAGCGGCTTGTTGGGCTCACACCCGCCGTAAAATCCACGATGTGCACGTCCGTACGCCGTCGGCGCTGACGGATGAAGCCCTGAAGCGTATCGGCGAGCTGTATACCGTTGAGGCGGAGATAAGGGGAATGCCGGCGGAGCAGCGCCTTGCTGAACGTGAGCGGAAAACGAAACCGCTGCTGAAATCCCTGGAGAGCTGGCTGCGTGAAAAGATGAAAACGCTATCGCGACACTCGGAGCTGGCGAAGGCCTTCACGTACGCCCTGAACCAGTGGTCAGCGCTGGCGTACTATGCGGAGGACGGCTGGGCTGAAGCAGATAACAACATCGCTGAAAATGCCCTACGGATGGTCAGCCTGGGTCGTAAAAACTGGTTGTTCTTCGGCTCAGACCACGGAGGTGAGCGTGGAGCGTTGCTGTACAGTCTGATCGGGACATGCAAACTGAACGGAGTGGATCCAGAAGGCTACCTCCGCCATGTGCTTGACGTCATAGCGGACTGGTCGGTCAACCGGGTCAGCGAACTGCTCCCCTGGCGCATCACACTGCCAACTGAATAACCCATCCCCGTCAATACGGTTCTCGCTGGACGCTTACCAGGTAACTGCAGGCGGGTTAGTGCTTAGCAGGGCTTTACTGACGGGTTACGTAGCAGGACATGAGCCCCATATTGCTCTGCCGTAACCTGTTTCAGTCCCGTTAATCATCACCGTCAGGCTGGTCATACAGTTCCCAGATCTTCAGGAGCAAACGGGAAACAAGATATGTTACAAAAATGACGACCATCAACGGTGCTCCCGATTAACTGACAGATGACACGCCTCCTGAAAACCCCTAGCATACGCCGCAGTGTTCATGCTAACGGCGAATTCCAGTAAATGTATTCTACCGATGTCGTAAAAGAAAATGCCTACCTTTCAGCCACCCGCTCGGGGCTGGAATCGAACGAGATCGCTACCCTTCAGCGCTCCTTGCCTTCCCGGTTTAATCTGCGGCATTTGAAAAAAAATGAATCATTAAAACTCGTACTGCAAAAGAAAGCGGGAAAATCACGTGTCGTGGCCTATAAATTTACGTCCGGTTCATTTAATTACACGGCGTATCGTATATCAGATAAAAAGTTCTATAACCTTTCCGATACTTCCGGGAAAGGCAGTCTCGATTATCCGTTACCGGCCACAGCAAGACTCAGTTCGCCTTTCAATCCTGCAAGACTTAACCCGGTATCGGGAAAAGTGAGTCCCCATAATGGCATTGATTATTCCATGCCCATGAACACGAAAATAGTCAGCGTCATCGACGGAAAAATCACCCGGGCCGAATACAACAGCACCATGGGATATTTTGTTGAAGTAACAGGAAAAGCCGGTGTTAAAACTCGCTATCTCCACCTCAATAAAATACTCGTTACTAAAGGGGCCAGGGTTACCCGGGGAGGCGCTATTGCGTTATCCGGTAACAGCGGACGTTCATCCGGTCCTCATCTGCATTACGAGCTGGTCATCAATAACAATCCTGTTAACTCACTGGCGTTCCGGGCAGCGGCACCCGCTGATAACAAACTTGAACAGCATGCCTTTGCGCATGCCAGAGACTACGAACGATACCTGGACTGATAACGGGGCCGCGACGCGGCCCCGTCTGCCGGATTAATTTTTTTTATCGTTTTCACTTCCTTGATGTTGATGATCTCCATGCCCTCCGTGGCCGTGGAAAAGATGCATTAGCGGGCAGACCAGCAATAACAGATATGGCCAGTAACCTGCCACATGTGACCAGTGTTCGCGCAGGAGGGCAAATGCCGCGATCGCGGCGACAGCAATAAGCGCATAGGTGGTACTTTTCATACTGGACTCCTTCTGTTCGTAACAGCCCCTTCACTCAGTGTTATTTCCCGAGCCTGACACTTTTCAGACGCAACGCATTCACAATGACGCTGACGGAGGAAAGAGCCATGGCCGCCGCCGCAATAACTGGCGACAGCAGTATTCCATACACAGGATAAAGCAGGCCTGCAGCCACAGGCACGCCAAGTGCGTTGTAGATAAATGCAAAAAACAGATTCTGTCGGATATTTTTCATGGTGATCTCTGACAGATGACGGGCCCTGTTCAGTATCATCAGGTCGCCTTTGAGAAGGGTGACTCCGGCACTTTCAATTGCCACATCTGTACCCGTTCCCATGGCTATTCCCACGTCAGCCGCTGCCAGCGCCGGGGCATCATTCACACCGTCTCCGGCCATCGCAACCACATGGCCAGACGCTTTCAGTCGGGTTATCACTGCTTTTTTGCCATCCGGCAGAATCCCGGCTTCAACCTCATCTATTCCCAGTTTCCGTGCGACTGCTTCAGCGGTAAGCTGGTTATCCCCGGTGAGCATAACGATGCGGATCCCCGCCTGACGCAAAGCTTTAAGCGCATCCGGCGTGGTTGCTTTCACGGGATCCGAGATAGCTATCAGGCCTGCAAGGTGCCCGTCTGTGGCCACATAGATAACGGTAGCACCTTCCATCCGCAACGTATCCGCAACGGCCTTTTGATTATCAATAACGATACTGTTTTCCTGCATAGCCAGTTCATTACCAATAACAACCCGTTGACCTTCGACATCGCCTGAGACACCTTTACCCGACGGCGCATTGAAATGAGTGACTGCGGGTATTGCGATCCCCTTTTCCTGTGCTGCTTTAACTACTGCCATACCCAGCGGATGCTGCGAGCCTTTTTCCACTGCGGCCGTTACACGCAAAAGAGATGTTTCCCCACCCGGATTGAGACTGATAATCCCTGTCACCGTCGGCGAACCTTCCGTGAGCGTGCCTGTTTTGTCGACAACCAGCGTGTCCACTTTTTCAAGACGCTCAAGGGCTTCGGCATTCTTAATTAACACCCCGGCCTGGGCTCCTTTGCCCACCCCCACCATTATCGACATCGGCGTGGCCAGCCCCAGCGCGCAGGGACAGGCAATAATCAGGACCGACACAGCCGCAATGAGACCGTGCGCCATCCTGGGCTCGGGCCCCCAGACAGACCAGATCATGAAAGCAACAACCGCGATAAGTATCACCAGAGGAACAAACCAGCCTGAAACGCTGTCAGCCATTCTCTGGATGGGGGCCCGCGAACGCTGTGCATCAGCGACCATCTGAACAATTCGTGAGAGCATCGTTTCATCACCGACTTTCTCTGCACGGATGATAAGACTACCTGTCTGATTAATCGTCCCCCCAATGACGGGTTCACCCTCCGTTTTGGTAACCGGCATAGACTCCCCGGTCACCATCGATTCATCCACGGTTGTTTTGCCTTCGACCACGATACCGTCGACCGGAATACTCTCTCCAGGTCTGATGCGGAGCTTATCGCCAGGCAGGACATCTTCCGCATTAATATCCGTTTCATGACCGTCTTGATCCAGCCGCCTGGCGGTTTTGGGGGCAAGGTTAAGAAGCGCAGTAATGGCACCTGAGGTTTGTTCCCTTGCCCGCAATTCAAGGACCTGTCCCAGCAGAACAAGCACCGTAATAACAGCTGCGGCTTCAAAATAAATGGCCACCAGGCCATCCATGTTTCTGAACGATGCAGGAAACCAGGAGGGGAAGACGGTTGCAATGACGCTGTAAACCCAGGCTACGCCGGTCCCCATTGCAACAAGGGTAAACATATTCAGGGAGCGGTTACGTAACGACATTCCGGCCCGGGCGAAGAATGGCCAGCCACACCACAAAACGACAGGAGAGGCCAGAAGTAACTGCAGCCATGTGTTGTACTGTGGCGGTACTGTATTCCTCAAAGCGGGAAACAGATGAGAACCCATTTCGAGTATCAGAACCGGAAACGCCAGCAACAACCCCAGCCAGAAGCGTCTTGTCATGTCGCGAAGTTCATCACTCGTCCCCGTGGATGCCGTAGCTACGAGCGGCTCCAGTGCCATTCCACAGACAGGACAGCTTCCGGGACCACTACGGCGTATCTCCGGATGCATCGGACATGTCCACACACCTTCAGAAATCTCTTTCTCCGCCTGGCGGTGAGACTGTTTTATCTTATCAGGGCTGACTTCATGGTGGTCGTGGTGATGGTGATGTTCACTGGCATCTTCGGTAAAATAATGATCGGGATGGGCTTTAAATTTGCTCTCACAGCTGGCGGAGCAGAAATAAAGCTGATGGTCCTGGTATCGAATGCTGCTGTGCGCCTTGTCAGGCAGGATGACCATCCCGCACACGGGATCTCTCACCTTATGCAATGCGTGACTCTCGTCCGGGGATGATGTCTGCTCAGAAGCAGTCTGGTTGTTATGTTCCACTGCATTGTCATTTTTCACAGTAACTCTCCTTATGCATATCTGAAGCATTTTCTGTCTTCAGGATATGTCATGGATGCGATTACCACGAATGCCGCCGGCATAAGAGTGCCTGCTGCCGGCGTCCCGTTATCAGCCGTTCCGCTGACTATTCGATTCGCTGGAAGACTTTTTTACTGCCCTCCGGTGAGAATGCGATAACATCGTAAGCCTCTTTTCGGGCCCCCATCTCCATTCCCGGACTTCCTGCTGGCATACCGGGGGTGGCGAGACCGTATATACCCGAACCAGACTGCATGGCCTTATGTATCGTTGCCGCAGGCACATGGCCTTCAATGATCAAATTACCTACAACCGCGGTATGACAACTTCGTAGTCCAGCAGGAACAGCATGCTTTTCTTTCAGGGCTGACAGCGCCTGATCATTCATGACGTGAGTTCGCACTTCGAACCCGTCTTTTTCCATCGCTTTGCCCCACAGGGAACAACAGCCACAGTTTTCAGATTTGTACATATCAATGACTTTTTCACTCGCCATTGCAGGCAGTGACAGGCCGAGAGCCAGGGCCATTAGAACCACTTTTTTCATACTCACCTCTGTATATTATCGATATAAACCCTGACGTCAGGGTGAATCAGTGCAGAAGGACGCCCACTGGGGGCGCCCTTTCAGGGTTATGACACGCTTTTTTTATGTCTGCGCAGCCAGATTAATTTGTAGGCGGCAGGAATAATGAACAGGGACAGCAGCGGAGCCGTGATCATCCCACCAATCATTGGCGCAGCAATACGGCTCATGACTTCTGAACCTGCGCCGGTTCCCCAGAGTATTGGCAGCAGACCCGCAATGATCACCGCCACGGTCATGGCTTTCGGCCGGACACGCAGTACGGCACCATGATAGAGGGCTTCATCAAGACCTTCCGGTGTGAACGTCTCTTTACGGGACAATTCCGGGTGCGCTTCAATGGCATGACGCAGATACATCAGCATGACCACGCCAAACTCTGCTGCCACCCCGGCCAGGGCGATAAACCCGGTTCCGGTCGCCACTGACATATGGAAGCCCTGCCAGTACAGGAACCATATTCCGCCAACCAGGGCGAACGGCAGGCTCATCAGGATCAGCAGGGCTTCGTCAACCCGGCGGAATGCCAGATACAACAGGATGAAAATGATCATCACCGTCATCGGCACCATCAGCTTCAGTTTCTTGTTGGCATGCTCAAGCAGTTCAAACTGTCCGGAGAATGCCACACTGGTTCCCGGTCTCAGTTTCACTTTCTCGCTGATGGCCGTCTTAATGTCGTTAACCACCGACACCATGTCCCTGCCGCGGGCATCAACATAAATCCAGCTGGCTGGCCGGGCATTTTCGGTTTTCAGCATGGTTGGTCCAGAAACGACGTTAATATCCGCGACATCGCCCAGCGTGATCTGCTGCTTCATCGGGGTCAGGATCGGCATCTGTTTCAGCGCCTGTGGACTGTTCCGGTAATCCTGCGGATAGCGGATATTAATCGGGTACCGGGCCACGCCTTCAACCGTTTCCCCTACCGTCGCGCCGCCGATGGCTGATGAGATGAACAGCTGCACATCGCCCACCGTCATTCCGTAGCGGGAGGCTTTTTCCCGATTGATATCGATATCGATGTAGCGCCCACCCTCAAGTCGCTCAGCCAGGGCAGACACCACGCCCGGTACCGTTTTGGCTACTGCTTCGATACTCTGCGCCGTCGCATCGATATCGGACAGAACCGTTCCGGACACTTTGATACCTATCGGGCTTTTGATCCCTGTTGAGAGCATATCAATACGGTTACGGATTGGCGGCACCCAGAGGTTTGCCAGACCAGGCAGACGGACGGTCTTATCAAGTTCATCGATAATCTTGTCAATCGTCATGCCTGGCCGCCACTGATCCTCAGGTTTCAGCTGAATGGTGGTTTCCACCATTTCGAGTGGCGCGGAATCCGTTGCGGTCTCTGCCTTACCGGTCTTGCCAAATACAGAGGCCACTTCAGGAACGGTTTTGATTAACTTATCCGTGGTCTGCAGGAGCGCCGCTGCTTCTGCCGGAGAGACACCTGGCAACGTTGACGGCATATAAAGCAGGTCACCTTCGTTGATCTTCGGCAGAAACTCACCGCCCACCTGGCTCAGTGGCCAGATAACCGTGAAGATAGACAAGGCCGCAACCAGCAGGGTTGTTTTTGGCCAGTGGAGGACCCGCAATAGTAATGGATGATACGCTTTTATCAGCATCCGGTTCAGGGGGTTACTGGTCTCGGCAGGAATTTTCCCCCGGATCCAGAATCCCATCAGAATCGGAATGACGATGATGGCCAGCGCGGCCGCGCCCGCCATGGAGTACGTTTTCGTGAATGCCAGCGGTCCAAACAGACGTCCTTCCTGACCTTCCAGGGTAAAGATAGGAATAAAGGACAGGGTGATGATCAGCAGGCTGATAAACAGTGCGGGTCCCACTTCCACGGAGGCGTCGGTAATCACCTTCCAGCGGGTGGCGTTGTCAATCTGCTCACCCGGATGCTGATGATCCCATTCCTCAAGCCGTTTGTGCGCATTTTCAATCATCACAATGGCGGCATCCACCATCGCTCCGACGGCAATCGCAATCCCTCCCAGCGACATAATATTGGCGTTCAGTCCCTGGAAGTGCATGACGATAAAGGCGATACACAGGCCTAGCGGCAGAGAAATAATTGCCACCAGGGCAGAACGTACGTGCCACAGGAACAGGGCACAGACGATGGCCACCACGATAAACTCTTCCAGGAGTTTGTAGCTGAGGTTATCAATGGCCCGATCGATTAACTGGCTGCGATCGTAGGTGGTCACAATTTCAACACCTTCCGGCAGGCTGGCCTTCAGCGTGTCCAGTTTATCCCTCACTGCCGTGATAACGTCGCGCGCATTCTTACCCGACCGCAGGATCACCACGCCGCCGGCGACTTCCCCCTGGCCGTTCAGTTCGGCAATACCTCGCCGCATTTCAGGCCCGGTCTGCACGCGGGCAACATCCCGCAGATAAACCGGTACACCGTTCTCGCCGGTTTTCAGGACAATGTTATTGAAATCATCAATGGTCTGAAGATATCCGCTGGCCCGGACCATATACTCCGCTTCGGCCATTTCAACGGATGAACCACCGGCCTCCTGGTTAGACGATTCAAGAGCCTGTTTCACTTCAGGCAGGCTGACACCGTACTGGGACAATTTCTCCGGATTGACCTGGATCTGATACTGTTTCACCACGCCGCCAACCGAAGCTACTTCCGCCACGTTCGGGATGGTTTTCAGTTCAAATTTCAGGAACCAGTCCTGCAAAGAACGCAGTTCTGAAAGGTCGTGTTTTCCGCTGCGATCGACCAGGGCATATTCAAATATCCAGCCCACTCCCGTGGCGTCCGGACCGATTTCAGAGCTCACACCCGCAGGCAGTTTGCCCTGAACCTGATTCAGGTATTCCAGCACGCGCGAACGGGCCCAGTACAGATCGGTCCCGTCTTCAAAAATGACATACACATACGAATCCCCGAACTGTGAGAAACCACGCACGGTTTTTGCGCCAGGTACGGACAGCATGGTGGTGGTAAGCGGATAGGTGACCTGGTTTTCTACAATCTGCGGGGCCTGTCCGGGATAGCTGGTTTTAATAATGACCTGCACATCTGACAGGTCAGGCAGCGCATCGACCGGCGTGTTAATTATCGTCCATGTGCCCCAGATGCTGAGAAACAGTGCGCCCATCATGACCAGGAAACGGTTGGCGACAGAGCGCCGGATAATCCATTCAATCATCGTCGTCTCCTCAGTGCCCTGAATGCATATTTACAGGCTGCTCAGACATTGCTGGCATACTGTTTTCTGTTTTTTCAGGGTGGCGCATACGTTCCAGCGCGCCCGTAATATTGGCTTCGGAGTCAATGAGGAACAGGCCACTGACCACCACGGTATCACCTTCATTCAGGCCGGAGCCAATGCCGGACTGTTGCTGTGATTCATGCAGAACGTGGATCTGTTTCGGCACAAACTGGCCTTCATCATCAACAGTAATCACGCGCTGTTCTTTGCCGGTATCGATAACGGCCTGGCTTGGTATCAGCAGCATCTCCTGGCTTTGGGTATTCAGTTTCAGATAGGCATTCATGCCCGGCTTGAGAAACTCATCCTTATTAGATACCTGGAGACGGACCTGAAGCGTACGGGTTGTCTGATCCACGCTGGGAAGAATGTTCCATTTTTCGACATGGAATGTTTTATCCGGATAAGCCGGTACCGAAATTTCAAACTGCGACGTATCTTTCAGCAGATAGGCGATAGATTCCGGCACTGCAGCGCTGATCCAGACCGGGTCCATCCCCTGAATCTGAGCCACCACCTTATCTTTCGAAATATTCATGCCGGTGCGAAGGTCAAATGCAGTAATGACACCATCAATAGGTGCTTTAATGGTAAAACGGGTCTGGATTGTGCGGGTTGAACGCAGCCTTTGAATATCCTCTTCCGGCATACCAGCCAGACGAAGTCGCTCCAGCACCCCTTTTATCTGGGTTGGCGTACCGCCTGTACCGGATAACAGCAGGAACTCACTTTGCGCCTCGACCCATTCAGGAATGGTGATATCGATAAGCGGTGTTCCTTTCTTCACATGATCGCCAATCGTCAGGGGATACACTTTTTCGACGAAACCGTCAGAGCGCGCCTGCACAATGACAAACTGATACTCGTTATAACTGACATTAGCCGGGATCGTCTGAGAATAATTCAGCATTCCGCGCGTGACTTTTTGCGTTTTTAATCCCAGGTTCTGAACCTGCGTTGGATCAATACGGATCCCGCCACCGCTTTTCTCGCCACTTTCATCAGCATATTTTGGCACCAGGTCCATATCCATAAAGGGAGATTTTCCGGGTTTATCAAATTTGGTATCCGGTTTCATCGGGTCATACCAGAAAAGTACCTTTCGCTCCGGTGCCGTTTTTTCTGTTTGTACTGTTTTTGGTGATGAGTTTACATACTGCCAGGCAGTAACCGATATCAGCCCTCCTGCTATGAGGCTGCTGATAATTATTGCAGCATATTTTATCTTTAAAGAAGCCATACAATTTCTCGCTGAAAAATCAAAACACCTGGCATATGCGCCCGATCGTTCATTCTCAGTAATCCCTTAATGAATGTTCAGGCGCACTGGATGTATTCGCTCCGGACTGTTAATCAGGATTGCGTAACGTTAATGCTTTTGAGTAAGGAGATATTGCCCTGCTGAATAAACGAGAAATCGACATGGTTGCCGGTTTTCAGGGCATTGATAGCGTCGTCTGCATTAACAAAAGTGAAGCGCATGGTCATTGCAGGCCAGCCCACCGCAGGGATTGCTTCGTGCGAAATGGTGATTTTTTTACTATTCATATCAATGTCTTTAACGACACCGGTGCCCTTGATAACCTGCTGTACCGAAGCATCACTGGCAGCATTCATATCGCCATGCTGATGTGTTTCAGCATGAAGACCGGCAGAAAACATGACAGAGAAGGCACTAAATAAAACGGCTTTAAGTGAGTTACGCATTTTTAATTTCCTGATATGTTGAATATAATTCACTCTATCCAACCGCCACCCAGCGCGGTGAACAGATTAATTTCGTTAACCTGTCGGGAATAGGTAAGGTCGAGAATGGCTTGCTGCGTAGTGAACAGCGAGCGTTCTGCATCCAGCACTTCTATGTAGCTGACTGCACCACTTGAATATAATCCCCGGGCCCGCTGGAGGGTTATCTGGAGTGAATCAAGATAACGCTGCTGTGCCTCGAGTTGCTGGCTAAGACTATCGCGCAGGGCAAGCGTGTCGGAAACATCCTTGAAGGCCGACTGGATTTTTTGTTCGTAATTAACCACCGACTGTTGCTGGCGAATTTCAGCCAGTTTCAGATTGGCTTTGTTTCTGCCGGCATTGAAAATAGGAATTTCAATTTTGGGGATAAAATTCCACATTCCGCTTCCTGACGTAAAGAGGCTGGACAACTCTGTACTGCTTGCGGAAAGGCCACTGGTCAGGGTAATGGACGGGAAAAATGCCGCTCGCGCTGCGCCAATATTGGCATCAGCCGCTTTTAGCTGGTATTCCGCTTCCATGATATCCGGGCGCTGCAGTAAAATTTGTGAGGACAGGTTTGGTGGCAGTTTTACTGGCGCGATCTCCCCGTCTTTCATCCCTTTTTCTGACGGAAGTGCGTGGTACGTTCCCAGCACCAGTTGCAGGGCATTGTTTGCCTGAGCCAGATCGCCTTCTCGTTTGGCTATTTCGGCACGGGTACTTTCGATTTGTCCTCTGGCCTGTTCAAGCGCCAGAACGTTCGTACTCCCGGTCACCAGTTGTTGCTCAACGAAAGCATAGGACTGTTCATAATTTTTCAGCGTTTCCCGCGCAATACGGAGTTGTTCGTACGCCAGTTGCTGGCTGAAATAGCTTTGTGAAACGTTGGAGACCAGCAGGATGTGTACGGCCCGACGGGCTTCTTCGCTGGCAAAGTAGTTCTGCCGATCAGCGTCACTCATATTCTTAAGTTTGCCAAAAAAATCGAGCTCATAGCTGAGTTCCAGACCCGCGTCATACTCCTGTGTGGTCGGCTTGTCGCCTTTCAGACCACCGCTGTAGGTGATCCCGGATGAGGCATTCAGTTGGGGATAACGATCTGCATCCGTGACGTTGAACT
Organism: Citrobacter arsenatis; assembly: GCF_004353845.1. Classification (GTDB taxonomy): domain Bacteria; phylum Pseudomonadota; class Gammaproteobacteria; order Enterobacterales; family Enterobacteriaceae; genus Citrobacter; species Citrobacter arsenatis. The sequence goes on along the minus strand of NZ_CP037863.1, from coordinate 65,149 downwards.
GGGCCCGGGCCTCTTCAACCTTCAGGGCAGCCATTCTCAAATCACGGTTATTATTCAGGGCTTCAGTAATCAGCCGTGTAACCTGGGGATCGACAAAAAAGTTACGCCAGCCCGTATCCTGATAACCATTCACTGCTGGCGTCAGGCTGTTTCGGGACAGTGAAAACTGCTGGGGTACCGGTGCTGCCGGGCGCTGATATTCTGGCGCCAGAGAGACACAACCGGCCAGGATGAATATCGTGCTAATGCTGAGTAATTTTAATTTGAACATAACGCTTCTCGTCCAGGCAGACCTGGTAAATGGTCCAAATGAAGTCCAGAGTATTGATAGGAGTACTTTACCGAACGCTCTCTGTTTGCCGGGTGACAGGATAATGACAATGTTGTCATTTTTGCTGTAATCCGTTGATAACGATCGTGGGCGCAATAGAATGACCTTAGCAGCCAGCCGGGGAGCAAGATGAAAATATTGATCGTCGAAGACGAAATTAAAACAGGTGAATATCTCAGCAAAGGACTTACAGAGGCAGGGTTCGTAGTGGATCACGCTGATAATGGTCTTACCGGATATCATCTCGCCATGACAGCTGAGTATGATTTAGTCATTCTGGACATCATGCTGCCTGATGTGAACGGCTGGGATATCATCCGCATGCTGCGCACTGCCGGAAAGGGTATGCCGGTCTTACTGCTGACGGCCCTCGGCACGATCGAACACAGGGTCAAAGGACTGGAACTGGGTGCGGACGATTATCTGGTTAAACCCTTTGCGTTTGCCGAACTGCTAGCCCGGGTGAGAACCCTTTTGAGGCGGGGAAGCACGATGATCACGGAAAGCCAGTTTAAGGTGGCTGATCTCTCGATTGATCTCGTATCCAGAAAAGTCAGTCGCGCCGGAAACCGCATTATGCTCACCAGTAAAGAGTTCAGCCTGCTGGAATTTTTCATTCGCCATCAGGGAGAGGTTCTTCCCCGCTCCCTGATTGCCTCTCAGGTCTGGGACATGAATTTTGACAGCGACACTAACGCGATTGATGTCGCCGTAAAGCGACTCCGCGCTAAAATAGACAACGATTACGAGACAAAGCTGATCCAGACAGTCCGGGGCGTGGGCTATATGCTGGAGGTCCCGGATGCATAGCAAACCTTCCAGACGCCCTTTCTCACTCGCGCTGCGGCTGACCTTTTTTATCAGCCTGTCCACAATACTGGCTTTTATCGCCTTCACCTGGTTTATGCTGCATTCTGTTGAAAATCATTTTGCCGAGCAGGATGTCAGCGATCTTCAACAAATCAGCACCACACTGAGCCGTATACTCCAGTCCCCGGCAGATCCGGATGAAAAAAAAGTAAGCAAAATAAAGGAATCGATCGCCAGCTACCGCAACGTTGCACTTTTGCTCCTCAATCCCAGGGGGGAGGTGCTCTTTAGTTCAGCGCAGGGGGCAGCACTACGCCCGGCCGTGAATTCAGCAGATTTTAGCGAGCACAGCCGCGCACGGGATGTCTTTCTCTGGACGGTGGAGGATCCTGCGAGACCGATGGATACCGGGTCTGAAATGAAGATGGAAACATACCGGATTATCGCCTCCTCTGGCCAGGCGATATTTCAGGGCAAACAGCAGAACTATGTCATGCTGACTGGTCTCTCCATTAATTTCCATCTCCATTACCTCGATGCGCTGAAAAAAAATCTGATTGCGATCGCCGTCGTGATAAGCCTGCTGATTGTTCTGATCATTCGCATCGCTGTCCGTCAGGGGCACCTGCCCCTTCGTAATGTCAGCAATGCCATTAAAAACATCACCTCCGAGAATCTTGATGCGCGGCTGGAACCGACACGCGTTCCCATTGAGCTGGAGCAGCTGGTTATCTCGTTCAATCATATGATTGGAAAGATTGAGGATGTCTTTACCCGCCAGGCCAATTTCTCAGCCGATATCGCGCACGAGATCAGAACGCCCATCACCAATCTGGTGACGCAGACTGAAATCGCGCTGAGTCAGGATCGAACCCAGAAGGAACTTGAGGATGTCCTCTATTCCAGCCTTGAAGAGTATAACCGGATGACCAAAATGGTCAGCGACATGCTGTTCCTGGCGCAGGCGGACAATAATCAGCTGATACCTGACAGGGTCCGGTTTGACCTCAGAGCAGAAGTCATGAAAGTCTTCGAGTTTTTCGAAGCCTGGGCCGAAGAACGCAATATCACGCTCAAATTTAACGGGATGCCCTGCCTGGTTGAGGGAGATCCACAAATGTTCAGAAGGGCGATCAATAATCTGTTATCCAATGCCCTGCGTTATACCCCGGAGGGACAGGCAATCACCGTCTCAATAAGAGAGCAGGAGAGCTTTTTTGACCTTGTGATTGAAAATCCGGGGAAACCAATCCCTGAAGAACATTTATCAAGGTTGTTTGACCGTTTTTATCGGGTAGATCCGTCCAGACAACGAAAAGGAGAAGGCAGCGGCATCGGCCTTGCGATTGTGAAGTCCATCGTGGAAGCACATCACGGAAGAGTGCAGGTGGAATCGGACGTACGTTCAACTCGTTTTATCTTATCCGTGCCCAGACTGGAGAAAATGATTCCGGAAACCCAGTACTGAGAATAAAGATTTAAATGACAAAGATGTCATTAGCCTGTCATGCAGCAAACAGAAGCCATTCGATATAATTAGTGCAACTTATCAGGAAGGCATTATTACTTCATCCATTCACGGCATCAGCACAAGCCAGGAGTTGTATTAAAGCCTCATCCCGGCGGAATAAGGTCTGTAGAGTTGTCAGTTGTACTACTGAGGACACAGATCGAAATTCACGGACATCACTAATTCAGAAATGGAGAGTTACCATGAAAAATATCGTCTTAGCATCAGTGTTAGGTTTGAGCTTAATTTCTACGGCCTGGGCCACTGAAACCGTAAATATCCATGAGCGTGTCAATAATGCTCAGGCTCCGGCCCATCAGATGCAGTCTTCTTCAACTCCAGCCGCCATCCAGGGGGCAGCCCCACGGATGGCCGGTATGGATCAGCATGAACAGGCTATTATTGTTCATGAAACCATGAACAATAGTTCAGCAGATGCACATAAAAAAATGGCGGAAAGTCATCAGAAGATGATGGGAACTGGCACCGTTAACGCTTCCCGTCCGGCGACTTCGTTTGCGGCGATGAATGAACATGAAAGAGCAGCTGTTGCCCATGAATTTACGAATAACGGTCAGTCCGGCCCCCATCAGGCTATGGCTGATGCACACCGCCGCATGATCAATGCGGGCTGATGACAACTGAAGTTTCCGTGCGGTTACCCTTTCCTTGATAGATTGTCCCTTATACGGATATGTTGTTATTTTTTGCCCCCTTCAGGGGGCTTTTTTGTCTGACTCAGCTAAACTTATCCGGTAACCATCTGAAAGGGTTTATTATATGAAAATCACAAATTCGCTTTTTGTTATACTGATGTTATCCCTGCCAGCGATTTCCGCAGAACATTCAGAAATGAAAATGTCAGATATATCCTCATCGGCATCGTCACAGGAATATATGTCCGGCATGAAAGGTATGCATGACAAAATGATGGCCGCTGTAAAAGATTCCGATCCCGACAAGGCTTTTGCGAAAGGCATGGTAGCACACCATGAAGGGGCAATAGCAATGGCTGAGACCGAGCTAAAATACGGAAAAGATCCGGAAATGAGAAAGCTCGCGCAGGACATCATTAAAGCTCAAAAAGGTGAAATTGAGCAGATGAATAAATGGCTTGGTAATCAAAAATAATGATTGCGGAAATAATATATTGCGCGTACAGTCAGAGTGTTCCCGGGCACGGGAACCTGTTAATCGTTAATTAATCAAAACCCGATTCATTTCGGGTTTTTCCTTTTAAAACCCCCAACGCATGCACTGCACCGAGTGAAATTCACCTGAGCCAATTCTGCTTGCTTATTATTTCGATGGGAATTGCTGATTTTAATTAAGTCTATGTTTTAAAAGCGTTTATCATGCCTGGGTTTGGCAGGGGTTCGTCCTGTTCTCTGGTCATGCGCAATGGCAATTCGCAGTCAGGGCTCAAGACTACTTTTACCTCTTTTTTAACAGAAAGTTTCTGGACCCGATACTTGCCGGAAACATCATCTGCTGTTCATCCCGACCAATAAAACGAAGGTATCACTCTCGTTTGAATCTCACTTACTTTCCATTTTGTAATAAAGAATCAAGTTTTCCAGTGATATATCAATACCAACTTTTTTTAATAACCTTTTTCGCGCAGTGTATATTTCTTTCAGCATATCTTCATAACCCTGACCAAGGTGAATTTGTTTATGGCAATTGCAACACAGAGATATGATATTTTCTTCAACATCAAGAGATGTGTCAAAAGCATCTTGCCTAGACATAGGTACAATGTGATGAGGTTCTGTGTAATTTAAGGATGAATTTCGCCTTCTGAATGTTGGGTGGTCACTATCGACTTCACATCTGTAACCTGCTTTATTCAGCGCATTTTGGGATACGCCTTTACTCCTGGGATACGAGAGGCCATTTTTTACTTCTATTGCATTTTTCTTTGGTTTGGCTTCCCCTGTATATTCAAACGTCTGAACGTTGTCAAAGATATTACTTTTCTCTATGGCATTGATCAACTCATCGTCAGAGTAATACTCACTGCTGGCCATTTCTGTTGTACCAAAAAAATCCAGTTCGTTAATTGCCTGAACAAGTTCCTCACGAATTGTCCATAAGTTTCTTTTGGGTTTTCCGCCGATTTCTTTACTCTTCATTACGGTAATGAATTTTGTACCGGATGCGATATTTCCGACACCTTTAACCTCGAATCTACCAAGTTCTTTTTGAACTCTGCCACCCAGTCCGTTTATGACTCCATTAGCACTCATGCTGTGCAGGTCGTACTTCTTACCAATATCGAAGCATGTGCAGGAATGATTTGGCTCAATAAACCATTTTTTTAACGCTGCAATACTTTTTGTGTCAAAAACTTTATCATTTGTTAATAAAGTTTTCCATTCTTCCACACTGATATCAATGTCACAGACATACTCTCCATCAATCACTTCGCATATTTTTTTAATCACATTCATTCCCCTGTTATACAGATAGTCATAATGAAAATATAAAGCTCGCTAACCGGTATGGTTGCGTAAGGACCGTAGTCTCTCAGAGACCGTGCTTTCTTTTTTTTCAGGCCTGGACACTAAAGGGTCTGTTGCACCCCGAAAAAATTTGTTGCGGGGATTGCTCATTGAGATGAGCCTCTGCTCGATCATACCAGATCAGCAGGCTGCCCCCAATGCTATGGCTTCTTAGTTTGGCCATTATCCGGCCTTCCTCACGACCAATAAAATAGAGACATTACCCGTGACGCTGCCACCGTCTCAGCCCGGAACGATCAGTGAGCGCTTCTGATGACCTTCGGTTTTTTTAACGAAGCGGGTGGGATACGGTTTGTTGCTGAAATCTTAATAATAGCCAACAACTGATGCTAATTTCGCACTTTTAACATATATGAATATAAATGTTATGAATAATTGCATTTACAGGAAATATCATGCGTTTTGTCATCCGGGATCCGAAAAATGCCAAAGTCGGATCTCCAGACTGCAGCAGGGTTGTTTTGAAAAAATGCCGGAGATGGAAGCAGCGTAGTAAGCTGATTTAATGATGTAAGAATAAATCTTACATTAAGATATGGAGGAGTTATGGCTCGTACGATGACGGTGGACGTGGGTGATGAGCTGCATGAAAAGCAGGCTGAATCCAGACTTCAGGAACTGCGCGATCTGCTGGCCGAAGGGATCAGCAGCGGCGAGGCGAAACCATGGAACAAGAATGCATTCCTGAGGAATGTCAGGGCCAGGGTGGCAAATGAAAGAGATTGAGCTGACACCCAAAGCAGAAGAGGATCTGGAGGCCATCTGGGACTACAGCTTCAGACAGATCGGGGTTGTTCAGGCGGATGCATAGATCGGTCGTATAGCTGCAGTATTTGATGTGCTGGCCATGCATGATATCGGCACGCATTGTGCAGAGCTGGGAGACGATATCTGCACACTGCCGGTAGAACCGGCATACGATCTATTTTGTATCATCACATTCTATGGTTACGGTCATTCGTATTCTCAGCCAGTCTCAGGATACGGCGCGACATGCACCCTGGAGATGACCGGGGAACAGGATTCTCAAACAATATAAGTTAATTGTGAGGTCGACATGACCAAAAAAACATTGTGTATGGACTCTTTCATTATTATTCATTTCGCTTATAAAAAAAACGCTCCCGGACGGGAGCGTAAGCCAGTGACTTCGGCGTCAAATGAGGGTCTGACAAGTGGAGCTGCGGGTTAATTCTGGGTGATCTGGCTGCGATGCTTTTCCGCCTGTTGCTGATGAATAACGGAAGACTGGCCATTATTCGCCTTCTCATGCACAACAGCGGCTTTCTCATGCTCGCTCATTTCGGAAAATGGCTTAGCAGTTTCTTGGGTGTTCTCAGGTTTGGCTTTCATCATTTTTTTATGCATTTCAGCCATGTCCTGATGGGCGGCAGAATTGCCGTTTTGCATCATTTCATGGGACATAGCGGCCTGATCGTGACCGCTCATATCCATCATTTTCATGCTCTCCCCCTGAACTGCACTTTTTTCAGCGGATGACTGCATCTGATGGGCAGGCGCCTGGGCATTATTTACCTGGTCATGCATGTTCATTGTCTCTGCAGCCCAGGCAGATGAAGCGACAGCCATCATGGCAATAAAGGATACAAGGATCTTTTTCATGGTTGGGTCTCCGGTGTTTTCATACCCGAACAATCAATGCTTATAACAGAGAAAGCATTTGATCTCAGGGCTGGTTAATCATCACGCCAGGAACCGGGCGATTGAATTATCACGCTGTCCTGATTTATGACTGATTATAAAAAACCGCCTCTGTTTATCGCGTGACTGAATGATGACATTTTTGTCACCTTCCGGGTTTCTCCTGAATAACGGTATTAATCCATTAACAGACGCACACTGAACACAATTTTCCGCCCCTGCTGTTCTGCTGACAGCTCGCCGCCGTGAGCATGAATGATCGACCTTGTAATTGATAATCCCAGCCCCGCGCCTTCCGTGTTGTGAACCCTTGATGAGTCTGCGCGATAGAACCGGTCAAACAAACGTTCCAGATTAGCGGGAACCGGGCCAGACATCGTATTCGTAATCATCACGTTCACACAGTCACTGTCACGCTCAAGGTGTATCGCTGTACAGGTGTTATCGGGAGAATACTTGATTGCATTGGAAAGCAGGTTACTGAAAGCACGTCGCAGCATATCGCTGTCTCCGGCAACAACGCCCTCTCCTTCAACCGTGATTGTCTTTCCTGTTTCGTCTGCCAGGGGCTCGAATAACTCACGTAATTCATTCAGTTCGGCTGCCAGATCCACATCATGTTTATCCAGCTGCAGCAGACCATGCTCTGAACGTGCCAGAAAAAGCATGTCACTGGTCATTCGTGACAACCTTTTCAGTTCTTCCAGGTTAGCGAATAAAATTTCGCGGTAATGCGAAACATCCCTTTCCTTAGCCAGTGCAAACTGCGTCTGCATCATCAGATTACTGACTGGTGTGCGCAGCTCATGCGCGATGTCAGACGAGAAATCTGACAGTTTCCGGAATGACCCCTCCAGGCGATCGAACATATTATTGAACTCCTGCATGGTCTCAGAGATTTCCGGCGGAGCCAGATCGGGATTAAGACGCTGATCCAGGCTGTGTACGGTCATGGAGGAAGCCAGACTGGTCATTTCCCGTAACGGTTTCAGACCAATACGTGTGGTCAGCCAGCCCAGAAAAACAGAAATAAAGACCAGACCGATATTGAACCAGAACAGCCAGGTACTGAGTTTGTCCATAAACAGGGTGTGATACCCAGTATCCGTGGCAACCGTAATGATGAAATGTTTGCTTTTACCCTGTTCCGGCGTCACGGCAACCCGCCGCGAGATACTGCGGTACACGGTGTTATTTTCTTCCGTCTGGATCATATAGTCGAGAATATCACCCGACTTGTTAAGCAGGACCGCTGGAACAACAGAATTTTTGGCATAGAGTTCAACAATTTTTTCATTTTCCATGTTTTTTATAGAAATGAATAAACCATTGTGCCCTACCATCGCATCGTTTATTTTTTCTGATAATGACTTAATATCCGTTTTGTTCCGGAACGTCTCTGTTTTAAGAAACTCTTCGGTGAGCTGAAGTTTACCTGTCAGAAAATCGCGGTCCTGATTATCGAAATAGCCATTCAGGGTACTCACCAGCATAAAACTGGATAACCACCATACCGTAAGCATCACTGCAGAAAAAATCAGGCTCAGGCGCGTGGTCAGGGAAATTTTGAACCTCACTCTTCTCTGATCTCCAGGACATATCCGGCACCGCGAACGGTATGGATCAGTTTTGGCTCAAAGTCATCATCAATTTTACTTCTCAGGCGTCTCACTGCCACATCAATCACATTCGTATCACTGTCAAAATTCATGTTCCAGACCAGGGACGAGATAAGGCTTCTGGGTAACACTTCTCCGGTACGTTGCAGCAGTAACTCAAGCAGAACGTATTCTTTACCGGTGAGATGGATCTTCTTTCCCGAACGGATCACGGTCCGGCGCACCATATCAACGGTCATATCTGCTATGGTGCAAACTGTGGCTGCCTGAGAGCGGGCGCGTCGCAGCAAGGTTCTTACACGTGCAACCAGCTCTGTAAAATCGAAGGGCTTAATAAGATAGTCATCTGCGCCAAGCTCCAGCCCTTTCACTTTGTCCCGCACGTTATCCCTTGCGGTTAAAAACAGGACCGGTTCTTCATGCCCGGACTCCCTCAGTGCGCTGATGATTTGCCACCCGTCGAGGAAAGGCAGCATCACGTCCAGTATTATCAAATCATACTGTCCCTTCGACGCGGCCCCGAGACCGTCGCGGCCATTATTAAAGAGATCGGCCTGATAACCTTCCTCAACCAGTCCCTGCTGAAGGTAACGACCTGTTTTTTGTTCGTCTTCAACGATTAAAATACGCTGCATGGTCAACTCGCTGATATGAAAGTAAAAATCTCACGCATGAGCTTTGGCTGTCCCCTAGCTGATCTGAGACGGAGCAAGCATTCCAAGCCACGCTACGGCGCCCAGAATGATAATCGCAACAACGAATTCTGTCAGAATGCTGTTTCGCATCAGGGCAACGCTGCGATCATAATTCCCTTCCCTGACCATAACTTCAAGCCGGGGACCCAGGTGAAACCGGTTTGCTGCAGCCAGAAGAAGCATCAGAACAAACAGAGCCGTCTTAGCAAGCAATATCCCCCCCAGGAGCTGTTGAATAAGGGGGTTAAGTTACCCTCAGCAATGTACAGATAGTTGACGAGCGCACTCAGGATCAGGGCTACAACAATCACCGTTCCTGCCGTGGCAAATTTTGCCAGGGAGTCAGATATCACAATGACGCTCTGTGCATTATGCGCGTTTCTGCGCATCAGCAGGATAGCAAATGCAACCAGAGCACCTGTCCAGGCACCTGCAGCGCCGAGATGAGTCAGATCGCTCAGTAAATGGAGATAGTAATGCAGACCGTCATGCATGACGGCGTGTCCTCCCCAGGCAAGTGTAGCCAGCGCCACGCCCCCACTCATCGTCATCAGCAGGCAGGACAATACTCTCTTATTAGTGTAAAGGAACAAAGCACCGAGTGTGGTAAACAGGGCACAGAGCCTGACAATCCAGCTAATACCGACATCCGTTTCTTCTATCACCATCTCGATAATATGGATAGATAATTCTCTGAAATCAGTTACTCCGCTCATGGCATTAGATACCAGGAGCATATTAATGCCAGTAAGAATGATACCTGCAACAACAGCAAAGGTTATAAACGACCTGAAATTAGTCAGGTTATACGTTTCATGTCTGACACTGCTTATTCCATATATCTGAAAAAATGGCAATCCAAATATTACCATCAAATCAAGATAAAGAAGAAAACGAATAACAATCATAATCAGGTCATTCATAATATTACTTCACTGTAAAAGTGTAATTGCCGGTAATAGGGTGTGTATCTGCAGAAACCGCGCGCCAGTCAACACGATAAGTGCCGGCTGGCAGAGGTTCTCGTGGGATAATGACCATTGATTTAGGGTCAGCGCCTGGTGCCACTTTTGTCGCGACTGGCATTGGCGAATGGGATGACATGCCTTTCATCCCGGTCATTGTTAATTTAGCCCCTGAGAATTTCACAGTCAGATCTTCTGTGAAATTAAGCTGGATCTTTTCCGGGGCCGCTACGGCTGAATCTGCCTGCGGGACAGAACTTTTTAATTCAGGATGGGCCATAGCAGAGAAAGCAACGCCCATAACGAGGCCACCTGTAAGAATGGCTTTATTTAAAATCGACATTTTATTTACCTGTTTAGTTGAGTGTTTTATATCAGTGCGTTAAAACCAGATTCTGGCTCCCGCCAGGAATACTACCTGATGGTCTTTCTCACCTTCTCTTTTCGCCATATCGGATGTTTTCCCGTAAAGTTGATTCCAGGAAACGCCTATATAGGGTGCAAACTCACGGCGTATTTCATAGCGCAGCCGGAGCCCCAGCTCTGTGTCAGTCAGTCCCCTGCCGCGACCCCGCGATTCATCATCCTGACTGTAGAAATTCACCTCATAGGATGGCTGGAGTATGAGCCGGTTAGTCAGTAAAACGTCGTATTCTCCTCCCAGACGAAGGGCTGCTTTTCCACCATTACTGACAAAACCCGTAATTTCAGACTCAAAATTATAGAGTGCCAGCCCCTGAAAACCGACAGCAGCCCAGGTCTGGGCAGAAGCAGGTCTGAAATCCTGCCTGACACCCGCAACCAAATCCCACCATGGGCCAACCGCATGTCCCCAGAGTAACTGCGCTTCAGCCGCCTCCGTTTCCCCATTGCTTCGTTCACCTTCGCTCTTTAGCCAAATCCGATCTGTGTCGCCTCCAATCCAGCTGTTAACACTCCAGCTGAAATTGTTGGTGTTATCCGACCGTTGCCATTCCAGTTGATCCAGCAGAACCAGATAATTAATCGCACTGTCGTGAATCGCATGCCCCTGTAAATTGCCGAATGCAGCCTTCCGGTCGGCATCGGTAACAGGCGGAATTGGCGTTCTGCTCTCGGTTACAATGGGCTCCATTGACGTCATCTCAGTGAAATTCTCATCTGCTGGCATCTGCATGGCAGACATGTCGTGCCCGGCGTGGGGATCTGCAGAGACGGAGCCCGCCGCAATAGAAAGCTGTGAGGTAAACAAACCGGCGACCAGAACAGGTATGGCGTTCAAATTTCTCTTCATTCGCATCATTCCTCCACCCGGACTTCACGAAACATTCCCATTTCCATGTGATAGAGCAAATGGCAGTGATACGCCCAGCGGCCAAGCGCATCTGCTGTCACTCTGTAACTGCGTTTTGTACCTGGGGGAACATCTATTGTGTGTTTACGAACCATGAAATTACCGTTTTCATCTTCCAGATCGCTCCACATACCATGCAGGTGAATGGGGTGAGTCATCATGGTATCGTTGATCAGCGTGATCCTGAGTCGCTCACCGTATTTCAGCAGCACCGGTGCGGCATCTGAAAACTTGATTCCGTTAAATGACCAGGCAAACTTTTCCATGTGGCCGGTTAAATGCAGTTCTATGGTACGGCCAGGTTCACGTCCGTCAGGATCCTCAAAGCGGCTTTTCAAATCCGCGTACGTGAGAACCTTTCTTCCGTTATTTCGAAGACCAATACCCGGATCGTTTAATTTCGGAGAGACGCTCATCGCCTGCATATCAACCAGTGGGTTATCCGTTTCTGACGCAGGATGACTTTGCATACCCGGCATTCCGGCCATCTGGGAATGATCCATACCGGCCATGCTGCTGTGATCCATGGGCGCGGAGGATGTCCCGCTATCCGGAAGGTCAGCACCGTCCATAGACATCATCTCTCCGCTGTTATCCATGCCTCCCATCTGGCTGTGGTCCATTCCTGCCATATCATGTCCCATTCCTCCCATACCCATATCTTCCATGGTCAACAGAGGACGGGGATCGAGGAGGGGAACGGCAGCACTTAACCCCTCTCTCGTGGCCAGTGTCCCCCGAGCGTAACCGGTCCTGTCCATGGATTGTGCGAAGATGGTATAGGCCTCACCCTGAGGCTCCACAATGACATCATAGGTTTCGGCAACGGCAATTCTGAATTCGTCAACGGTAACCGGGTTTACATACTGGCCATCTGCAGCCACGACCGTCATTTTCAGCCCGGGGATACGGATATCGAAATAGGTCATTGCCGAGCCGTTGATAAACCGTAAGCGTATCTTTTCACCGGGACGGAACAGTCCGGTCCAGTTTTTCAGCGGGGCCTGCCCGTTCAGGAGATAGGTGTAGGTGTAGCCACTGACATCCGCGAGGTCAGTCGGATTCATTTTCATTTCAGCCCACATTTTCCGATCGGCAATGGTGGCTGACAGCCCCCTGGTATTCACGTCGCGGAAAAAAGAGCCAACGGTTGGTTTATTGAAATTGTAGTAATCCGACTGTTTTTTTAATTTTTTCAGCAGGCTGTGAGGATTTTCATCGGTCCAGTCAGACAACATGACCACATGCTCACGATCGTAAGCAAACGGTTCTGGCTCCCTGGCATCGATGATAATGGCACCGTATACCCCCTCCTGTTCCTGCAGACCGGAATGGCTGTGGTACCAGTAAGTCCCGTTCTGCTTAACCTTAAAGGTGTAAACGTAGGTATCATCAGGCTCTATGCCCCTAAAACTCAGCCCCGGAACACCATCCATATTGGCCGGAAGAATAATGCCGTGCCAGTGAATGGACGTCTGTTCATTAAGACGGTTTTTGACCTTCAGGGTAATGGTGTCACCTTCTTTCCAGCGAAGAACGGGCCCCGGCAGGCCTCCATTGATTGTTTTGGCCTGACGCTCACTGCCCGTGATATTGACGGCCGTTTCACCAATGGTCAGGTCAAACTGAGTACCCTGCAGGGATGCGGCAACTGGCAGGCTCAGACTGGAACGCGCATTGAAACTCCATACGCCAAGACTTCCGGCTACGCCAGAGAGGGTTAACCCCTTCAGGAAAGTTCGTCGAGACGTTTTCAACAGCATGCGCGTTCCCTTATTTAAAGTATGGTTACTGACAGAATTCGAGAACCGATTTAAATTAAATTACTGGTTCATCCTCTTACAATGAAATGAAGCTAGCACACCTTAAGAAACAAATTCATTACAATCGTGTAATGTACATAGCTGTATTACATTTACGTCATCTTCCCCACAGGTTGATTATTTTTATATATGATCGTAAGGACAACTTTTATGTACCTCAGAAGGTAATTACACATGAATATATTAATCACGACCACTGCGTTTACAGCTTTATTTTGTGGGGCAGCTTTTGCTCAGTCCAGTGATATTGCCCATGAAGCACATCGTTTTGTTAATAATGCCTCAGCCGTCAGTCATGTGAATTCCTCGACGCATGAAAATTTGCCGGACAGGGTTAATAAAAACAGCACACCCTCATTCTCTGAAATGAATGAACATGAAAGGGCCATTGTTGCTCATTCATTTATGAACAACAGCGCGTCCTATGCACATCAGAAAATGATTGAGGAACATAAAAAAATGCTGTCCGACAGTGGTGCAAATTCAAAGACCTCCTCTTCTTCTTTTAACGAACTGAATGCCGGAGAGAAAGCCGCCCTCGTGCATGAGCAGGTCAATAATGCCGGTGCGGAAGCTCATCAGACACAGGCAAGAAAGCTTCGCGGCCTGTATTCCTCCAGGTAACGTAAGCGTCGTCTCAGCACCGTCTGGCAGATCCTGAAATTCCTGAGAGGATAGTGGACACCAAATATGGTGGACGCTATCCATGAAATCATTAACCGCAGTGCGTAAAAAAAGCCCTAATTATCCCGTTGAGTTCAAAATCAAAATGGTTGAACTCTCGCATCGACCAGAGATCTCCGTAGCGCAACTCGCTCGTGAGCATGGGATCAACGATAATCTGTTGTTCAAGTGGCGTCAGTACTGGCGCGAAGGAAAACTACGTCCTCCTTCAACAACAGAAAACAGCGTGCCTGAGCTGCTCCCGATAACACTTGATGCCGAAGATGTTGTTCCTGCAACCTCCTCACTGTCACAACCTGTAGCTGCTGCGGCACCTGAATCACTCAATATCTGCTGTGAAGTGGCGTTCCGGCACGGATCACTCCGTCTGAATGGTGCCATCAGCGAAAATATCCTGAACCTGCTGATACGGGAGCTCAAACGTTGATCCCATTACCATCAGGGACTAAGATCTGGCTGGTCGCTGGTATCACCGATATGAGAAACGGTTTTAACGGCCTGGCGGCAAAGGTGCAGACGACGCTGAAAGACGATCCGATGTCAGGTCACGTTTTTATCTTCCGTGGGCGTAATGGTAGTCAGGTAAAGCTCCTCTGGTCTACCGGCGATGGGCTGTGTCTGCTGACCAAACGGCTGGAGCGCGGCCGCTTCGCCTGGCCGTCAGCCCGAGATGGTAAAGTGTTCCTCACACCGGCACAGCTGGCGATGCTCCTTGAAGGTATCGACTGGCGGCAGCCTAAAAGACTGCTTACGTCCCTGACTATGTTGTAGGCCTCTTTGTCCTGGTCGACGCTGAATGAGCCTGGTAATATACCCGGCATGAACAGCTCACGTCCTGACAATATCGACGAACTGAAACGTCTTCTTGCCGAACAGGAAGCGCTGAATCGTGCCCTGCTGGAAAAGCTGAACGAGCGTGAACGCGAAATAGATCACCTGCAGGCGCAACTGGATAAGCTGCGCCGAATGAACTTCGGCAGCCGCTCCGAAAAAGTCTCCCGCCGTATCGCGCAGATGGAAGCCGACCTTAACCAGCTACAGAAAGAAAGCGATACCCTTACCGGTCGGGTGGATGACCCGGCCGTGCAGCGCCTGCTGCGGCAGACCCGTACCCGCAAACCGTTCCCTGAATCACTTCCCCGTGACGAAAAACGGCTGCTGCCAGCAGCGTCATGCTGCCCGGAATGTGGTGGTGCGCTGAGCTACCTGGGTGAGGATGCCGCCGAGCAGCTGGAGCTGATGCGAAGCGCCTTCCGGGTTATCCGGATAGTACGTGAAAAGCATGCCTGTACTCAGTGCGATGCCATAGTGCAGGCTCCCGCGCCTTCGCGGCCCATCGAGCGGGGTATAGCAGGACCGGGGCTGCTGGCCCGCGTGCTGACCTCAAAGTATGCAGAGCATACCCCGCTGTATCGCCAGTCAGAAATATACAACCGCCAGGGTGTGGAGCTGAGCCGTTCACTGCTGTCGGGCTGGGTGGACGCATGCTGCCGGCTGCTGTCACCGCTGGAAGAGGCGCTTCAGCACTATGTAGTGACCGACGGCAAACTCCATGCCGATGATACCCCCGTGCAGGTGCTGCTGCCGGGTAATAAGAAGACGAAGACCGGGCGGTTGTGGACATACGTTCGTGATGACCGCAACGCCGGGTCAGCGTTGCCACCGGCGGTGTGGTTCGCGTACAGTCCCGACAGAAAAGGCATCCACCCGCAGACTCATCTTGCCGGCTTCAGCGGTGTGCTGCAGGCAGATGCTTACGCCGGGTTCAACGAACTGTACCGCGATGGCCGGATAACGGAAGCGGCTTGTTGGGCTCACACCCGCCGTAAAATCCACGATGTGCACGTCCGTACGCCGTCGGCGCTGACGGATGAAGCCCTGAAGCGTATCGGCGAGCTGTATACCGTTGAGGCGGAGATAAGGGGAATGCCGGCGGAGCAGCGCCTTGCTGAACGTGAGCGGAAAACGAAACCGCTGCTGAAATCCCTGGAGAGCTGGCTGCGTGAAAAGATGAAAACGCTATCGCGACACTCGGAGCTGGCGAAGGCCTTCACGTACGCCCTGAACCAGTGGTCAGCGCTGGCGTACTATGCGGAGGACGGCTGGGCTGAAGCAGATAACAACATCGCTGAAAATGCCCTACGGATGGTCAGCCTGGGTCGTAAAAACTGGTTGTTCTTCGGCTCAGACCACGGAGGTGAGCGTGGAGCGTTGCTGTACAGTCTGATCGGGACATGCAAACTGAACGGAGTGGATCCAGAAGGCTACCTCCGCCATGTGCTTGACGTCATAGCGGACTGGTCGGTCAACCGGGTCAGCGAACTGCTCCCCTGGCGCATCACACTGCCAACTGAATAACCCATCCCCGTCAATACGGTTCTCGCTGGACGCTTACGGTTATATCAAATATCGGTAAGCATATCCGGCGTCATACAATTTACGGCCATCAGCATAGTACTGATCTCCATACAACTTCAAAGATTCTGTCATAAATAAAAAGGTGTTTTTTTACAAATCACCTTAATCAAAATGAATATTTAATTGTGTTTACATTTATCATTATCATTTAAAACCACAAACTCTTTATTTAAAATCCTTTCTTGATAATCAAAGGCATTTTTATTATCTTTCAGTACACCAAACGTTACAATGTTGGTAAAATCCAATAGATATGACTCGCTTACCCTCAATACTTTCGACCTTAACCCCTCCTGTTGCAAACACTTTTGATTCAGGGGTGTGGCATAGCCAACATAAAGTGCCCATGATAAAATCATTCCCATTAATACATATAAAAATAGCTTAACTTCGTCCTTCTTAGTTTTGCTTTTCATTAACCCCTCTAAACTAAAGGATGTTCTTTTCTTAAGAAGTAATGCCAGTGTTCCAGTGATAAGTATCTAGGAGCTAATTATAACATTATATTCGTCACTAGCTTATGATAATAGCGATCAAAAGATGGCCTGCATAGGCAAAGTAAAAAAAACGAGGAGGCATAAATCGCGAGCATTTGCCGGAACAAAGACTGACAGCCAGTGATACTATTATCATGGGTAAGAATAGTGTCGGGAGTGTGGCAAACAGAAGGATGTCTGCGGGTTGGTTCAGTATATGTGAAATACCATTCAGGCTGCAAAGTGACAGCAGTGATACGATAATACCGATCCTGTATATCCGGTAAGTCGGCCCGGAGTATACTAATACCAGCCCTGCTGCCAGCATAATTCCCGCCAGGCCGAAACTTGCCGGTTGTAATGGCCACACCATTAAAGCCAGAAGAAGTACACCACTGATTACACCTTTTTTCCCATACCTGTACTTCAGGGCAAGAAGCTGTGTCACGCTCGCGAAAACGAACAGAATGTTCAGCGCATACCACGGCTCGTGATGGCGGAAAGCCAGACTGAATACTGGCTGAGTGATAAACGCCCACAGCCATAACCTGTTTGCTCTTTTCTGAAGACGTTCTGGTGTGCGTTGTACGTTCATCGCCCATATGAGTGTGAACAGCGGGAAGGCCATCCGCCCGACCGCATACAGGAGAGGATCGGGTTTTGTCAGAAACAGAGTGTTGGCGTGATCCACAAACATGGCCATCAGAGCGACCAGCTTCACTACATCCAGAGCTGCGGGATTCAGTGCAACCGGAAACATGGGCGCTGGATTTATCCTGTGATTCGACATAGACAGGTTCACTTTTTATATTTTCATATTTACAGGTACTGTTTATCCAGTTTTGTACCCAGAGCCAGAAAGCCCGGCCAGTCTGCGATGTTGCCCTGACTTTGAGTTTTTCAAGAATTTTACGGACGGCAAACTCTGATTTGTCACGTAATATTCTCATGGCACCATTCCTGTCCTTATTATGCAGGCAGATGTTTAATGTATGAAATTCATTCATCTTCTTCACTCCCTGAACTCAATATCTTCAGCAGTAAGAAAATTATAACTTTCATGAATACCTTGCGTCTTTTAATAAGGTCACATTATTAAAAGGTGTTTTCTAAAAATTATATTTAGAATCGCTTATATATTAAATATAATTAATCACTAACAAAGCTCGTGAAAATATAACAAATCATTTTTTAGTTAAAAATTAGTATATACCTGATGCACAGCTAACTGTTTTCACTTTTAGTTTCTACATGCTGAATACTGTATTTTTCACGCAATTCCTTAGCAACTGGTTTCCAGTTTTTAGCCCACTCTTCATCAAGACGGCCCTCCGAGACAATTTTGAGAGCAATAGCATAAGGGGTACGCCCCTGCCTGTCAGACAGCCAGAGTATGTGATTATCGATTTCAGAATCCGGAAGTTCATCAATAATCGAATGGATCAGATCTAAATCGTCAGTCGTCCAGATCCTTCCTGTACGTGGGAATACCAAATCAGGTTCGCGGGGTTTCTTTTCTGCTTTTTCGGCCTTAGCTATTTTTTTCGCTTCTCTGGCCTCGGCCATCTGCCGAATTCGTTCTTCAATACCTCCCAGAGTGGCAACTGTTCTTACCATGTTTTCTTTTTGTTCACGGTTTAACAAGTCATCATCACAAATAAGGGCATTGAGTGTATCAATTAAATTATCCAGTCGGGCTTGTGTCAGCTTCACGGTCATTTTTAACTCACTTATTTGCTGTCGGATTTTTTCTTAATTATTTATCATCTTTCTGATGATCCCTACGCCATAACCAGGGTTCTGTTTGTGACGGGGAAAACCACAGTCCGGCACGACTTTTTTTAGCCTCATTTTCTATTTTTCCATATTCTGAATTACTAACCTGTCCTTTGAATCTGTAGGCCCATGCCATGCCCTTTTGCAACTGGACAGCATTGATATCAGTTTGCCCTGACCAGACAGTTCCCAGAAGTCTACCATATCGATCATATTCCTCGCCTGTGATACTGACATGTTTTTGTGACACCAGCTCACTCAGAGACTGGCGTGAACGCTGGCCAAATGGTTGTTTTTTTTCGGGGGCATCGATACCAGCCAGCCTGACCCGACTGCGTGTTCCGCTGTCGTGCAGGACTTCAATGGTATCTCCATCCAGCACACGAACGACCCTCCCGGCAATATCTGCCTGGGAACAAAAAGTGACAAGTATCAGTATGATAAAAGTCCTAAACCTGGTATTTCTCGCGCTGCACAAACAATTCATAATTTGTCTTCCTGGGCTGCGTTTGGGAAAAGTACAATATTGTACGGTTGCGTTATCGCGGTAGGGTATACCCTGACACCATAATCTAAACGTGACGGCACACAATGAACGACATAGCCTATATGCGATAGATTAAATGCAATAACCTAAATGCGGTAATGCGGTGAAAAAATGTTCATCAGAACTTATTTAAGGGCATAGACGGAAGATCAGTTCACCGATCGGGCAAAAGAGATGCTGGAGCAGTTTGTTTAGGAGCGGGGGCATAAAATAGCCAGTTACTACCGGGAGAATATCAGCGGTACAAAACTTGACCGACCGGAACTGGGTCGCTTACTGATGGACAGTCACCGCAATGATATTTTGCTGGTCGAGCAAATTGACCGCCAGCGCCAAAAGCAGGGAGTTGAACTCGCACATACGCTGGGTAAATATCAGGGAAAACAGGTCGCTCAGGAACGGCATCAAAAGGTACTTTACTACCGGCAGGTCAAGAAAGAAACGGCAGATGCAACAGGGTACAGCACCTCCCAGATATGCCACATTCAGGCACTGTACCGACAATCAGAATCATGAGACTTTGGTTAAGCAGGTATGCAGAGCAGAATTTATAATCTATTTCATTCAGACTGATTAAATGGATTACAGAAGCTAAAGGGTCTTCTTTGTTCAACATGAAACCAGAAGACCCTTACTATTATTATTAAAAAAGCAATTGGGTCAGATACCCCATAAGTATGGCCATACCCAGGATTACTGTCAGAAAAGCGACTATCATAGGCATTCTGAACATTGATTTAAGCAGTATTACTTCTGTCAAACTCGCTCCAGCACTACCGATTATCAAGGCCATTAATGCCCCCAGGCCCATTCCTTTAGTCATCAGCACTGATGCAAGTGGTATCACTGCCTCTGCGCGGATATACAACGGAATACCAACAACTGCACTCAGCGGTATGGCTAAGGGATTATCTGCTCCGGCATGAGCTGCAATCCACTCTGAAGGGATAAAGCCATAAATAAATGAACCTATTAATACACCTAACAAAAGATAAGGCAGAACATCCTTAAACTGCTGTAAGGCATCTTTCATAGCTAACTTTATTGGGCCAGAGGTGGTATTCGTTGTGAGATTCACATTGCCCAGATTCTCGCTGCTGCAACAGCTAACAGCTGGTTGTTCAGATGATATTGATGAACAACACGCTGATACGTTCTGCTCGTTCTTTACCGTCCTTAAGTTAATTATGGGGTTCGCTGATGAAGTACAGCAACTCGTTTTTAAAGGCAATTGAGTCGAGCTAGTGCTGCAACAACTGGAACCCGCCGACGTTTTTACCGAAGCTTCGGAATCATCGCATTTCGTGGTGCAACCACTTGATGCTGAGTTTTTGTGATCAACAATATGACGTTCAAATCCTAGTAAATCCAATACGATACTGGCAAGGACTGAGACACCGGCAGCGATGATCGCGTACAACAAAGTTACTTTCCAGCCAAAGGTAACCCACATTAACCCCACGATAATGGGATTAAGCAACGGTGAAACAAACAAAAAAGTGAGTGTCGGACCAAACCCTGCTTTCGCCGACAACAACCCTCGTAGCATTGGAATTGTTGAGCAACTACAGAAAGGGGTAACGGCTCCCAACAACGAGGCCAGCAGGTAGCCTTTTCCTTTTTTCGCCCCCATCAATTGCTGGATTTTATGGTCCGGGACCTTTTGCCTTATCAGGCTCACACCGGCACTGATGACAATAAACAGCAAAGATAGCTCGACGGCCAAAAACAAAAACATCTCTGCGGCATCTTGCAGCATAGAAATCCAACTATTCATACTAAACCCTCTTGACAAAATCTACGTTTCTAGAATAATCGAAATATAATTCTGGTCAAGATATTTCTGGTATTATCGAAATATCATTAGACAGAGGGTTGTCACATGCAACTGGAAGAAGTAGCTAAAGCACTAAAAGAGCTGGGTCACCCGACCCGTTTGTTCATATTCAAACATCTTGTAAAAGCTGGAGAACAAGGTTTGCCTGTAGGTGAATTGCAAAAGCAGCTTGGCATTCCCTCATCAACGTTAAGTCATCATATTTCAGCCCTGGTATCAGTAGGGCTCGTCACACAAAACCGGGAGAGTCGAACGCTCATGTGTGTCTCTCAATACGAAATACTGGAAGCTATCATCGAATTCTTACGTGAAGAGTGCTGTGTAAACAGTAAAACAGATGTTGCGGAACACGCTGGCAAAAATGGATAAGTAACCGGAAAACTCATAACTGTCATGATTGACGAAAGCTGCATCGAACCGTCTGAATTCAATCCTACTAAAGTCCCGAATCTATAGGGAAAATAAAAAAATGAATAAGCTAAATAATATAGTTCCTGATTTATTTGATGCTGCAATAACTGAGCAAAAAATGGGGATACCGACAATATCTCACCCCCCTCGTATACTAATGCTTTATGGCTCAGTTCGCGAGCGCTCATACAGTCGACTGGCTACAGAGGAAGCAGGTCGTTTGTTAACTGCAATGGGCGCAGAAGTCCGCATTTTTAATCCATCTGGCCTTCCACTTCCTGATGATGCACCGGAGTCTCATCCAAAAGTTATGGAGTTGCGTGAACTGGTTCGCTGGTCTGAAGGAATGGTGTGGTGCTCTCCGGAACGACACGGAGCGATGACTGGTATTATGAAGGCACAAATTGACTGGATACCATTATCTGAAGGTGCTGTTCGTCCTTCTCAGGGAAAAACTCTGGCTGTTATGCAAGTGTGTGGAGGTTCCCAGTCATTCAACACAGTCAACCAGATGCGCGTGCTTGGTCGTTGGATGAGAATGATCACTATTCCGAACCAGTCCTCGGTGGCAAAAGCCTGGCAGGAGTTTGATGACGATGGACGTATGAAACCGTCATCATATTACGACCGCATCGTAGATGTGATGGAAGAATTGATGAAGTTTACATTGTTGACCCGGGCAAATGCTGCCTATCTTGTCGATCGCTACAGTGAACGAAAAGAGTCTGCAGAAGAACTTTCCCGACGGGTTAATCAGAGCAAAATTTGAAGGTTAGTATGAGTGACATACCAGCATTCAACCGCTGTATGAGCGTGTTCTGGCGGCAGCATGAAGGCGAATTTTCTCGCTTTCTGATATCGAAGACAGGTGATAGCGAAAAAGCAGCAGACCTTCTGCAAGACCTTTTCCTGCGTGCCCGAGCCCATTCAGACATTTTTTGTGAGATGGAAAATCCGCGAGCCTGGTTGTATCGGGTGGCGAGGAATCTGCTGATTGATGAGTACCGAACCACCAGGGAG
This sequence comes from Citrobacter arsenatis, assembly GCF_004353845.1. GTDB lineage: Bacteria > Pseudomonadota > Gammaproteobacteria > Enterobacterales > Enterobacteriaceae > Citrobacter > Citrobacter arsenatis. The sequence goes on along the minus strand of NZ_CP037863.1, from coordinate 42,707 downwards.
TTTGTTGAGCTGGAAGAAGATGCCCTATTAACAGACGCATCCCCTGATGCAATCTCAACGCTGGATATTTGCCTGCCTGAAACATTACAGGCTTTACCCGAAGATGAGCGGTGGTTGATTGAAGAGTCCGACCTTAACCGGCGTCCCCAGCAGTCCCTGGCCGATGAATGGGGTATCACGCTTACAGCTTTTAAATCCCGTTTGCTAAGGGCCAGAAAGCACCTGAAAGAGACGATGAAAGAACTCTGCCAGATTCAGGTGGATGACACTTCCCACGTCTGCTGCCACAAAAAAATGAATTAATCGCGCATCTTTTTCCCGCCACCTTCGTTTACCTCAGTGTAAAACCAAATGACTTAACACTGAGGTACACAGTCCATGTCAAAAATTGAGATCTTTGAAGCAGCAGGCTGCTGCGCAACCAGTAGCGTTGTGGTCAGCGACGAAGCAGTCAAATGGAACGCCAGCGCCGAATGGGCGAAAAAGAATGGTGTTGATATTCAGCGCTACAGCCTTGCGAAAAACCCGCAGCAGTTCCTGAATACCCCTGTCATCAAAGAGTTTCTGAACACATCAGGGATGGAGTCCCTCCCTGTCACCTTGCTCGATGGGCAGCTCGTGATGGCAGGCAAACTCCCGACGCGTGAAGATATCGCCCGTTGGTCAGGTATTCCGCTTACTCAGGACTGGAGTGAAGACAGCACACAACCACGCTGCTGCAGCATTCCACGTATGCCTTAATTCCAGAGGAGCTATCACAGATGAATATGCCATTTTTAAAAAACATTCCCCCGTTCATCTTCTTCACCGGTAAAGGTGGCGTGGGTAAAACATCTCTGGCCTGTGCTACTGCGGTATGGCTGGCCGATCAGGGTAAGAGAACGCTTCTGGTGAGTACCGATCCGGCTTCCAATGTCGGCCAGGTATTTAGCCAGACTATCGGCCACCGAATCACAGATATTAGTACAGTAGAAAATCTTGCCGCGATGGAAGTTGATCCGATGGCTGCAGCACAAGCCTATCGTGACCGTGTGCTCGACCCGGTCCGCGAGCTGATGCCAGCCGATGTGGTCAGCAGCATTGAAGAGCAGCTCTCTGGCTCATGCACCACGGAAATCGCTGCGTTTGATGAGTTTACCGGTCTGCTAACCAATCATGAGCTGCGGGAAAAATATGACCATATTGTATTTGATACCGCGCCAACCGGTCACACCATCCGCATGCTTGAATTGCCGGGAGCCTGGAGCGGTTATCTGGAAGCGAACCCTGATGCCGCTGCAAACCTCGGGCCTCTGGTAGGGCTGGAGAAACAACAGCACCAGTACTCCGATGCAGTTAAAGCGCTGTCTGATGCAGCTCTTACACGCTTAGTGCTGGTTGCCCGTGCCCAGGCTTCAACGCTGAAAGAAGTTTCTCATACGCACGATGAGCTGTCTGCTATCGGTTTGCAGCATCAGCACATTGCCATCAATGGTGTGCTGCCGCCGTTTGCTGGTGAGGATGATCCACTGGCGCAAAGCATTCTGGCTCGGGCAGAAAAAGCATTACAGGCAATGCCTGATAATCTGGCTAATCTTCCCCGCTCACAGCTGTATCTGAAGCCATTTAACCTGGTCGGTCTGGAAGCATTGCGGGAGTTATTTACAGAGAGCAAAGCCGCACCGGCTCTCCCTGCTACCACGCTGAATACTCTGGATTTGCCGAAACTATCCTCACTGGTGGATGAACTCAGCCAGACAGGCAAAGGGCTGGTCATGACGATGGGTAAAGGCGGAGTGGGCAAAACGACCGTTGCGGCATCAGTCGCGGTATCGCTGGCGAAACGTGGCCACAAAGTCCACCTGACCACATCCGATCCGGCAGCACATCTGTCTTACACGCTGGATGGCTCACTGCCCAATCTTCAGGTCAGTCGTATCGACCCAAAGGTAGAGACAGAACGTTATCGCCGCTTTGTCCTGGAAAATCAGGGCAAAGGATTAGATGCAGAAGGGCTGGCGGTGCTGGAGGAAGACCTCCGCTCACCATGCACTGAAGAGATTGCCGTCTTCCAGGCATTCTCTCGGATCATCAAAGAGGCAGACGACCATTTTGTCATTATGGACACCGCGCCAACGGGTCACACACTTCTGCTACTGGATGCTACGGGAGCCTATCACCGGGAAATGGTGCGCCAGATGGGGCAAACACATGACCATGTGATGACGCCAATGATGCAATTGCAGGACCCGGAGAAGACGAAGGTGATTATCGTGACGCTTGCCGAAACGACACCTGTATTGGAAGCAGCAAACCTGCAGCAGGATTTGCGTCGCGCTGGCATCGAGCCGTGGGCATGGGTTGTTAATAACAGTCTGGCGGCAGCTGAACCGTCTTCACCTTTCCTGAGGACCAGGGCGAACCGCGAGTTGCCTCTCATCTCTGATGTGGAAGAGCAGCATGCAGAACGTATTGCATTAACAGCGCTACAGAGCGAAGAGCCGGTTGGTATTGACCTGCTGGAAGAGATGGCGAAGTAACAATGGAGGGGGCATTAGCCCCCTTCATGCTTTGCTGTCGCTCTATTTTCCCGATGGATAACAAAGGCCTCTGTCATTTTCCAAAAAGAATCTTTTCAAGTTCTATTAACTGTTGCTGAGATTGCTCATTGAGGTGGGCCTCAGCCTGGTCATACCAGGTCAGCAGGCTTCGCCCCAATGGCGTCAGAACTGTCCCACCACCTTTGTTACCACCAGTGGAAGTGATTACAACTGGCTGACCAATTCCCTTATTCAAAGTGTCAATTAAGAGCCATGCTCTTTTATAAGGTATCCCCAAATCTTTAGCTGCCGCAGAAAGAGAGTGAAAGCCATCAATCGCCCTTAAAAGGTCAACCTTCCCCGGCCCCAGCGAGATGTTGTCGTTAATATAGATCCTCGGTCTGACTAAGATTAAGTTTGATTTAAGGGGATTATTTTTCATTCTGATACCTTTTCGAAATCATTTTCTCTGTAATGCGGAATAGTCCAAAGCGTAAACGGCTATTATCTTTGCCGGGTATGCTTAAAGGTTTTGATCGCGGAAATAAGAAGTACCGCGCCTAACAGAGTCATAAGTACTCTTACCGGGAACATACCGAGCATAAGGCCCCCAATAGCGGCACCTATAACGGAACCGATGACCATCCACACAAAAAGTTTTTTCTCTTTTCTCAGGATCTGGAAAGCATCTGCATTAGTGTAGCGAGAGAACCCCACAATCATCGTCGGTAAACTGATCATGAGTGACAAACTGCCTGCTAGTTTGATGTCTGCCCCAAAAAGGATAACAATGGTTGGTATCAGGAGCTCTCCCCCTGCAACACCCAGCAGAGCAGCAACATTCCCGATGAAGAAACCCGCAATAACACCCGCAATAATGGTCGCGATTCCGGGCTGGAATAATCCAGCGGAGCTATCATGCAGAGGCATCCATGCTTCTGAAAGCATGACGAATGACAGGATAACAAGCAGGAGCAGAATGGTTCTGTCCAGCCAGATACGGGACATTTTTATGGCTCTTCCTGCTGCCCACCATGCACCGATAAGGCTCCCGGCCAGCAAATTGATGACAATATCAAGATGAGCAAACAGCTGGTCGACGGCGATGGATTTTGTGCGGAATATCAACGCAACAGCGACAACAGTAAGGCTCATCGCTTTGTTAAAAATAACCGCTTCAAGCGTCGGCATTTTGAAACTACCCATCAGGACGGGAAGGCGGAACTCAGCGCCACCGAGGCCAATTAAGCCGCCTAAAGCACCTATTAACGTGCCTGATAAAAAACCTTTTCCGTTCCGTTTTGATTCTGAGGACATGTGTTTCCCTTTTCCGTTATGTCATTTTAGATATAACGGAAAAGTAACATAAAAAATATGGGTACTGGAAGCACATATTTGTCTCCCTGCATGAATGAAAACAAAAGATGGGATTGAAGATTAGCCTGATTATTGGGTCATAAGCTTTTGTATTTACCTTTCCTCAGGATTTTCAAGTAACCTTGAAAAAGATGCCAACGGGAACAGAACAATGAAAATCGTTAACGCAGAAGAAAAGCACATCCCCGCTATACGCGATATCTACGCCCATCATGTTCTTCACGGTACCGCCAGCTTTGAAACTGAACCTCCGGATACCCACGAGATGCTTACCCGCCTGAAAAAGATCCGCAATCAGGCGCTACCGTGGGTTGTCGCGTTAGAGGAAGAAAAGGTTATCGGGTATTGTTATCTCACTCGTTACCGTGAACGCTACGCCTACCGCCACACTCTCGAAGATTCGATTTATATTCACCCGGACGCACAGCGTCAGGGGACAGGAAAAGCGTTGCTGCGCTACGTCATTGCCTGGGCAGAAACTCACGGCTATCGGCAGATGATTGCTATTGTTGGCGATAGCAATAATCAAGGTTCGCTGAAAGTCCATCAGCAGGTTGGATTTACTGAGATTGGTACGCTGAAAAATATTGGCTTCAAGCATGGTCGTTGGCTTGACACAGTGTTGCTGCAACGAAATCTGGGCGAAGGGAACAGCACGTTACCATCGGATTCAGGCATGATGCTCTGAGGTACGAATAAGGGGGGCATTCGCCCCCTTATTATTTATTTCAGCCGTTTTCCTGCTTCATCAACGACCTTTTCACCGTCTTCCTTAGCGAAAGCCCCTTTCTGCGCATCCTGCAGGATATCCAGAACCACTTCAGAAGGACGGCACAGTCTGGTTCCCAGCGGCGTAACCACGATCGGACGGTTAATCAGAATTGGGTGTTGCAACATAAAGTCGATGAGCTGATCGTCAGTAAATTTATCTTCTGCAAGACCCAGTTGCTCGTAAGGCTCAACGTTTTTACGCAGCAGCGCTCGTACTGAAATACCCATATCGGCAATGAGTTTAACCAGCTCATCCCTCGAAGGTGGGTTCTCAAGGTAAAGAATAATGGTCGGCTCGGTACCGCTGTTGCGGATCATCTCCAGCGTATTACGCGAGGTGCCGCAGGCTGGGTTGTGATAAATAGTGATGTTGCTCATATCAGAATCTCATTACAATGTGACAGAGAGACGTAGCGCCAGCGCGGCCAGCGTTACAAACAGCACAGGCAGAGTCATGACGATCCCGGTGCGGAAATAGTATCCCCAGGTGATGGTCATGTTCTTCTGTGAAAGTACATGCAGCCAGAGCAGTGTTGCCAGGCTACCAATAGGGGTGATTTTCGGCCCCAGATCGCAGCCAATGACGTTGGCATAAATCATCGCCTCTTTGATAACACCGGTCGCGGTGCTGCCATCAATTGACAATGCGCCAATCAATACGGTCGGCATATTGTTCATAATAGAAGAGAGTAATGCGGTCAGGAATCCCGTCCCCAGCGTGGCGGCCCACAGTCCTTTATCTGCCAGTACGTTCAGCACGTCAGAGAGATAATCCGTCAGACCGGCGTTACGCAACCCGTAGACCACCAGATACATCCCCAGTGAGAAGATCACGATCTGCCAGGGCGCGCCGCGCAGCACTTTACCGGTGTTAATACCATGACCTTTTTTGGCCACCGCAAACAGGATTGCCGCCCCCACTGCCGCAATCGCACTCACAGGGATCCCCATCGGCTCAAGGACAAAAAAACCGACCAGCAGAAGGAGGAGCACAACCCAGCCGGTTCTGAACGTTGCAGGATCTTTGATGGCTTTTGCGGGTTCTTTCAGTCGCGCCAGCTCATAAGTGGGCGGGATATCTTTGCGGAAAAAAAGATGCAGCATCACCAGCGTGGCGACAATGGCGGCAATATCCACCGGCACCATAACTGACGCATACTCCGTGAATCCCAGTTTGAAGAAATCAGCCGAAACGATATTGACCAGGTTCGATACGATAAGTGGCAAGCTGGCGGTATCGGCAATAAACCCTGCGGCCATCACGAAAGCCAGCGTGGTGCTTTTACTGAATCCCAGCGCCAGTAGCATGGCGATAACGATCGGCGTCAAAATTAACGCCGCGCCATCGTTGGCAAACAATGCCGCCACCGCCGCGCCGAGCAGAACAATATAGGTAAATAGCAGACGTCCACGCCCATTGCCCCAGCGGGAAACGTGCAGTGCAGCCCATTCAAAAAAGCCGGACTCATCCAGCAACAGACTGATGATAATGACGGCAATAAAGGTGGCCGTGGCGTTCCAGACGATATTCCACACCACCGGAATATCGGCGATATGAATCACACCCGATGCCAGAGCCAGTACGGCACCCAGCGTGGCGCTCCAGCCAATGCCTAATCCCTTTGGCTGCCAGATAACCAACACGATGGTCAGGATAAAAATGGCTCCTGCCAGTAACATATAACCTCCCGAAAGGGCAGCAAAGCTGCCCCGAATAATGACAATAATTAACCAGCGAGTTGTTTGAGTTTGTCGATGCCGGTCGGTTCTGACGCCAGTACAGGAACAAGAGCTACGCGACTGGCATGCTGGAGTTTAACACTCTCGATCTGCGGAAGTTCCTGTTGCGCCCGCAGACGAAGCAGCGGCGAACGGGTATCCGCAATGGAAAGGCTGTTATTGATAATCCAGCCCCAGGGATGAATCCCTGCGCGTTCAAGGTCGGCCTGCAAATTTGCCGCCTCAAGCACGGGCGTGGTTTCCGGCAGCGTGACCAGTAACACTTTGGTTCGCTCCGGGTCCTGAAGCTGCATCATTGGCGTGGTGAAATGGCCTTTATCGCCCATTTTCTTAGCAATTTCGCGGTGATACGCCCCGGTGGCATCCAGCAGCAGTAGGGTATGCCCGGTGGGTGCCGTATCCATGACCACGAAGCGCTTACCCGCTTCACGAATCACCCGTGAAAAGGCCTGGAAGACCGCAATCTCTTCGGTACAAGGAGAGCGTAAATCTTCTTCCAGCAGGCGTTTACCCGCTTCATCCAGTTCTCCACCCTTGGTATCAAGAACATGCTGACGATAGCGTTCTGTTTCCTCGTGAGGATCGATTCTGCTGACCTGCAGATTGTTAAGGCTACCGTTCAGGGTTGTGCTGAGGTGTGCTGCTGGATCTGAGGTGGTCAGATGGACATCAAATCCCATTTCGGCCAGTCTGACGGCAATGGCTGCCGCCATCGTGGTTTTCCCCACACCGCCTTTGCCCATTAGCATTATCAGACCATGTTCGTTACGGGCAATATCATCGACTAACGCTGAGAGCGACGGAATTTCAGGTCGTTGCTGAATGTATTCTTCAGAAGATGATGCTGCCTCAGGCTGAGAGGAGAGAAGCCCACTTAATGCAGCCACGCCGACCATATTGAGTGGTTGGAGGAATAACGTGTCAGTTGGCAGACCGGAAAGGTCAGAAGGAAGATTGGCCAGCGCCTCCTGTTCACGGTCCCATATAGCCGCAGCCAGTGTATCGTTTGCCGCTTCAGTTTTGGGCAGAACGCCATTAATGACCAGGTACTGATTTTTAAGGCCAATTGCGGCGAGTTCTAAATGAGTTCGGGCGACTTCTTGCAGGGTGGATTTTTGCAGTCTGGCAACTAAAACCAGGCGGGTACGCGCTGGGTCGGACAGTGCTTCAACGGCATGGGCATACTGTTCACGCTGTTTTTCCAGCCCCGCCATCGGGCCGAGGCAGGATGCGCCCTCGGGATTGCTGTCAATAAAGCTGCTCCAGGCTCCAGGCAACTGGAGAAGGCGAATAGTATGGCCGGTTGGCGCGGTATCAAAGATGATATGGTCAAACCGGGTCAGCAAAGAGGCGTCTGTCAGTAATCCGGTAAACTCATCAAAAGCCGCAATCTCTGTTGTGCATGCACCAGACAGTTGTTCGTTGATGCTGCTAACGACGTCATCAGGCAGGACACCTTTAATAGGGTCAACGATTCTGGCCCGGTACTGTTGCGCAGCGGCCTGAGGATCAATCTCAAGTGCCGACAATCCAGGAACAGTGGCTATTGGCTGAATAGTATTGCCAATAACCTGGCCAAAGACCTGGCCTACGTTTGAGGCCGGATCGGTACTGACCAGCAGCACTCGTTTACCCTGTTCTGCCAGACGGATCGCCGTGGCGCAGGAAATAGAGGTTTTACCAACGCCTCCTTTACCAGTAAAAAACAGATAAGGGGGGATGTTCTGTAAGAATTTCATATGTCCTCCTGACATACTTAACAACAAGAAGTATTACCACCGCAGCAGCCTGAAGGCGCTAATCCTACTTTCTCCAGCGGAATTCCAAACCACCGTGCAAGTTCAGCCCGTTTCGGATAACGCCCGGCCATCACTGTTTCGCCATCCAGTAACAGTAATGGCAGCCCTTCCGCACCAGAAGCCTCAATAAATGCTTTAACTTTCTCGTTCTGGACAAAGCTCATCGGTTGCTGTGCCAGATTGAAACGATCTACCTGAACACCTCGTTGTTTCAGCCATTGCACATCCGCGGAAAAATCAACCAGAGCCTGATCGACATCAGTACCGCAGACTCCGGTGCTACAACACATTGCCGGGTCGAATACCGCTAGCGTTTTCATTCTCAATACCTCATATGTGGAAAATCATATATATTCAGGCAAATTTTTAAATACAAATAGCCTTACTGCTGTTAGTGCAGTTGACTGAAGCCAGTTTGCGGGCGATGGCCTGAAGATCGTCCTGTTGGCTTAACCAGGCCTGCTCAATAATCTGTGCAGCCCATGAAGGAATGTGTGGGGACAACCGGTAATGAACCCATTTACCGTGTTTACTATCAAGCAAAATCCCACTTTCTCGCAACATAGCCAGATGCCGGGAGATCTTAGGCTGTGATTGATCAAGTGCAGTGCAAAGATCACATACGCACAACTCCCCCATAGTTCTGAGTATGAGAACAATACCCAGACGTGTTTCATCAGACAGATTCTTAAAGAGTTGTAGGGAAGTAAGCGACATCATTCCTCCTGTTCGTTTAGGTAACAATATCTCCTGCGGAGATGAAAATCAACAACACATATGCATAAACGAATATAATTGATAAATGTCAAAACAATGACAAGTTCATACACCCATACTACATCTGTTTTCTTTTGTTATGTCTTTTTATTCATATTTATGTAAACAATAAATTGAAGGGTAACTATGAATACCGATGATGACGACTCTCCAAAAGATTCCCAAAAACGGAAACTTATATCTACATTAGCCATTGCGACTGGAGCTGCACTTGTTATAGCTCCTGCTCAGGCAACCCCAAGAATTACTGAAAAAAAACAGCACTGGTGTATGGTCATAGATCTGCGTAAATGCGTAGGTTGTCAGGCATGTACTGTCAGTTGCAAAATCGAGAATCACGCTCCGCCAGGGCAATTCAGAACCTGGGTCGCCGATATTGAAGTTGGTCAATATCCAAAAACCAAAAGACAGTTTCTTCCGCGTCTATGTAACCATTGTGAAAACCCTAGCTGTGTCCCTGTTTGTCCAACAGGTGCTACGTTTAAACGCAATGATGGCATTGTTCTTATCAATCAGGATATTTGTTGGGGCTGTGGTGCCTGTGTTACTGCCTGCCCTTATGATGCTCGTTTTATTAATACTGAAACCAAAACAGCTGATAAATGTACCTTTTGCGCGCATCGTATAGAACAGGGCCTCGTCCCTGCCTGTGTCGAAACTTGTGTCGGTGCAGCAAGGGTTTTTGGTGATCTGAATGACAAAGAAAGTGAAGTGCATAAATTATATTCAGATCATATAACAAATGTTTTGAATCCAGCAACGGGTAACAAGCCTCAGGTATTTTATATTGGGTTAAACAATGAAATGACTGTAGGAGAAGACATAAAAAGTAAGACTTGGACGAAAGAGTTTTCTGATGTTTTCGATCAGGAACTCCCCTGGGTAAATCAGGAGTAAATCATGATGACGACCATTTTAAATATTGCACATCAATCTCCATTTGGCTTGCTTTTTATTAATTACTCGTTATTGTTAGGTGCATCAGGAGGTCTCGCTGTTATCTGGTCCTTCCTTAACTGGGGGAGTCAGTCAAAGACTAACCTTTTACCTGTAGCATTGGCTTTTGCATTAGCGTTTGGAGGTATATTAAATGTATTAGCAGAGGTACAACAACCCGGCCGGTTAATTTATGGGTTTATATATGGTTGGGAACACTGGTACGGTTCAATAATAAAATATGGCGTACTGATTTTACCCCTGTTTTGCCTACTACTAATCCTGCAACTCACGCCATTAAAGCTGTCTGTTTTTGTTGATAAATTAACGAAAATCCTTCTTATAGGAACTGGGATATTTTTAGGGATGTACTCTGGAATATTCATGACTAATGAGCATGGTATTGTACTCTGGAATACACCACTGTCTGCCGTCTTAATGTTACTTAGTGGACTTTATACTGGATTTATAGCCTACAGTTTAGTTTCTAAACATAGTAATGAACAACCGGCAGTAATTTCATCTTATTGCGGGCTTGGTGTGATGCTTATTACTATGTTTATCTTATTGCTATTCACCTGGTGGGGGCATGTCTTTGCGGGAGAAACTATTAGCGCCTCCTTTGGTTTACTTGATTCTAACTATTTAGCAACGCAGATAATTACTGTGGGAGCGTTAGTTTTAGCTTGCGTTATGATTTCTGTAATTAAATCTAAAAATAAACTCCACTACACAATTATCATTATTCTATCTGCTATCTCTGCCTGGGGTATTCGTTTTCTTTTGTTGGTTGGGGGGCAGGGAACAAGTCGTAGCAGTGCCGGAGTCTTTACTTATCACCCCGAACCAAAAGAATATTTATATTCTGTTGGTAGTATATTTTTTATGGCAGGTATTCTTGCTTTAGTCATATTGCTTTATGAGAATTTCCAACACAAATATCCGGCACAGACAGGAGGAGAAATTAAATGAACAGACGTCATTTTCTTACAGGTTGTGCCGCGCTAGGTGTAGGTGTTGGTGCCAGTATTTATGGCAAAGTATTTTACCGTGCAGGTACATTCTCAGATGCAGGAGAGCAAGCAAAATCAACCTTTTATGGTCAGTCAACTGAACCCGAATGGTTGCTTGATAAAGAAACTGGCCAGCATGTTATAAATCCCAATTATATGGTACGTCATTCTGTATGTCTTCAGTGTCATGGAGAGTGTGGACTGAGAGCCAAAGTGAATCGTAAAACCGGAAAACTGGAACGCTTACAGGGTAATCCATATCATCCGAACACATTGATTGACTATAAGGATATGAATATCCCGGTGGTGGACACAGCCAATACCCCTGGTACACTGTGTGCCCGAGGGAACGCGGGTCTACAAACAGCTTACGACCCATATCGACTGACAGTTCCCCTGAAACGCTCTGGCCCGAGAGGAAGTAATAAATGGGTACCTATTGAGTGGGAAAAACTGATCGATGAAGTGGTCAATGGTGGAAAGATTTTCGCTGATACAGGTGATGAGGCTAGTCAAAACCTTGAGATAAAAGGATTCCGGGCATTATACGAAAAACGTGATGAATGGATTGATGATAACAATCATGACTTAGGGCGAGTATCTAATAAGCTTGTTATACAAAGCGGACGTATTGTTAAAACGCGTAAAGATTTTCAGACGCGCTTCGCGAAATCCTTTGGCACTGTTAATAATTACGAACACACCAATATATGCGAATTAAGCCATCACATTGCTACGAGTGCTGTATATACTGGGCATAATAATTTTAAAGCAGATCTTTGTGAGTCAGAGTTTGTTTTGTATTGGGGAACCGCGCCTGGAGAAGCTAATTTCCCTATGCAGACATTAGGGAAATACTCAGCAGAGGCGCGTTCAAAGGGCTGCAAAATTGCTGTTATTGATCCAGTATTACCCCGAACTATAACGGATGACCCAAATATGTTCTGGCTTGCTCCGCGACCAGGCACAGATGGTGCTATCGCAATGGGAATGATAAGCTGGATCATAGAACATAATCGCCATAATACGGATTTTTTAAGTTATCCAAATCAATCTTCTGCCAAAAATGCAGGTGAAACTTGTTTCACGGATGCCAGTTACCTGATTATTACCGATGAAACACACCCTAATTTTGGGAAATTTATTACATCTAGTGAAGCTGCCTTGAGGGACAGTAAAGACAGTGTCGTAATTAATCTCTCTGGCATTCCGGAATTAGCGGAAAAATGTGTTAAAGCAATGCTGGACTATAGCGGAAATGTTAATGGTATAGGAGTTGCTACAGCATTTCATTTATTAAAGACATCAGCGAGTGATTATTCTCTAGAGTATTATGCCGATATCAGTGGTGTTCGCGTTGACGATATTGTCAATTTAGCTGATGAGTTCACTAAACATGGTCGGAAAGCATCCACAGAGTTTTATCGTGGAATTGCACAGCACCCGAACGGTTACTATACAGGTTTTGCAATAAATCAGTTGAACGTCTTAATCGGTAATTTGAACTGGAGTGGTGGTGGTTCCCTCGGGGGAGGTGGATTCCCTTATGACAAAGGAGTATATGACCTGACTGCTATTCCTTCTTTGGTGCCAGCTCAATTTGGTATAAAAATTACACGTGAAGATGGTTTTCGTTATGAAGACTCTACTGAATTTAAGACAAAGGTTGCTCGTGGCGAACCCCCCTACCCAGCTAAAAGGCCGTGGTTCCCTTTCACTAAAGATATTTTCAGTGATATCTTGCCTTCAGCACTGGAAGGTTATCCGTATACAGCCGACATTCTCTTGTGGCATATGTGTACACCTTTATACAGCGCTCCAGGCATGGGTAAAGAAGATATTATTCGAGGGATTTGTGACCCAACAAAAATACCATTAATTATTGCCAGTGATATTGTCGTTAGTGATACCAGCATGTATGCAGATTATATTATCCCTGACATTACATATCTGGAGCGTTATGTCCAGCATCCGATGCTGGAAGCAACAATGGTCAAGGGGACTGCTGTACGTTATCCCGTTATCGAGCCGTTGACTGGAAAGAATCAGGCGGGACAACATTTTTGTCTTGAGACTTTCTTTATTGATATAGCTTCGAAATTAAACATGGCTGGGTTTGGGAAAAATGCTATTCCTGACAGTAATGGAACTCTATGGCCTCTCGAAAAAATGGAGGATTACTATCTGAAAGGTACTGCAAACGTTGCTTATAGTGGAACACCAGTATCAGATGCTACTGAGGATGATATAAAAATTGCCGGTCTTGAAGATTACCAGAAGAAATATTCCAGTAGCCTTAAGTCTGATGAATGGAGAAAAGTACTATTTTTAATGTCACGCGGTGGTCGTTTTGAGCCAGTGACTACCAGACGGAATGGTACGCAATTGAAAAATCAATTCAATAACCGTATCAGAATGTACAATGAAAAAATTGCTCAGGGTCTAAATAGTTTTACCGGTGAACGTTTTTCAGGAACTGCACTTTGGCAACCATCCCTCACTATGATGGGGAAAAAAGTGGATGAGCTCGATCAGGGCAAAGGTATGGATTTTACAATATTGACCCGAAAAAGTGCACTTCAGACCCAGTCCCGATTGTCTTCCAACAGTTTTATCCGAGAGATACAGCCGACAAACTGGGCTGAAATTAATACCGAGGATGGGAAAGCTCTTGGTTTGAAAACCGGTGATAGTGTATGGGTCGAAACTGTTGAAGGGCGCAGGCGTTGTGAAGTAAAGCTCAGAGATGGTGTTGCACCCGGAGTGATCAGCTTTATCGTTGGCTATGGCCATTGGGGCTACGGAGCAACTGATATTGATATTGGTGGGAAGCGAATTAAAGGCAGTAAAATCCGGGCTGCGGGGATAAATTTAAATCCAATTATGCGACTGGATCCAGATGTATGGGGGATGCCGCTTATGGATCCAATTGGTGGCAGTAGCAGTTTCTTTAATACACGAGCTAAAATTATCAAAGCGTAGGGGGCAAGTATGTGTGAAGTGGAAGAGTTGAGAAGAACCTGTGATATTGCTGGATCCTTACTACTCAAAAGCCCTGAACAAGAGCTTATTGACTGGATAAAGCAATGTACAGGGCAAAACCTTGCGATTAAAGAATGTCAGCAGGCGTTTTATGACTATTTCTGCTTCCCACAATCTGGTTTGTTTTGTCCGCCCTATAATCATGTATTCAGTAATGGCTTACGTCATGGAGACATCTGGCAATTTCCTGCAGCAAGCTTTGATGGGGGAGCAGAAGAAGAAGACTTCTATCAAAAATTCAATTTTGCTCCCTCTATGCTTAACATCAAATTGCCGATGGTACATAAACATGTTCCTGGTGACCATTTTGGTGTGGAATTGCTTTTTATAAGTTGTGTGCTGACAAATGAAAATTTAAACACCCCCGATACCTGGAGCATTTTAAAGGGATTTATATGTGCTCACTTACCTGGTCTGAAAGGGTATACTCATTTATTAGGCAGCCAAACTGATCCTTATATTAAAGTTGTAGCTGAATGTCTGGAGGAGTGTTTATCAGGACTTGATTATTTACTATCGATTGATTCTTGAATCAAAATGTAACTACATAGATATTTTCAGAAATAGAGCCAGACTAAAATATTAATCTGGCTCTCAGTGCTTACCTGGCTGGCACATTACCTAGTATTCGGTAGCGATTCATAATTTAGTCAGGCAGGATAGAGGAGAGTTAATGCCTCATATTGAATTGGTTTAATATTCAATACTGGACGTTTTGATTTGGCCAGTTCTACGGCCTCTGGTAAAGATTTGCAGATCTTCAATTCCAGTAAAACTCCTGCTGCTACAGTTCCTGTTCGCCCCCTGCCTGCACCACAATGAAATGCAACCTTTTTCCCCTTTTGATAGGCATCTACTACAGCAAAAATCGCTTTATGAAACAGTTGCTCCTCAGGCTCTTCAGCATGATCACTTAATGATATATGCACCCATTGCACCTCTGGTTGATGTGCAGCACAACCCGTCGATTCAGCACGTAAATCAACCACCACTTCGATCCCATCTTCATCTACCATTTGCTGGATATCATTTACACCACCGCAGTAGATATGCCCAGGTATTAGGGCGTGATATTGCTTACTCATTTACTTTTTTAGCTCCTGAAAAATATTGGTGAATTCTTTACCTGCTAAACATTCCAAACAAACCTGTTTGACTTTAAATATGATTTAATCCTTTTACCTTTCAGTTAAGGAAAAAAGACAAAGAATAGAATTTTAACATCTCAAAAACATATAGTTACACAGAGTGTTATTTGATCACCTTTTTAAGGTAGTAGTATACTAAATATTGAATAAGCGCACCTATTAACAATATTACATACATGTCGGTATCAAATAATGCAGTTTTTCCTAACATATTATCATGGAATGTGAACAATATCCTAGTTGATAAAATACCAACTACGGTAGATATAATCAGAGCAATTGCATTAATTTTCAAAACACACTCCTAGTATTTTTACTATTGGATACATAACTGCCCTCAGATTCAGTGTCCCACATTAGTTGAATTTGATTTTGTAATGAAAGACTATCAATTTTATAAAGTGAAAGGATTAAAAACTCGGATGCGAGTAATTATCTTCTATTCGATACCAACAAAGGCGTATTAATTATCTTTATCATCACCTTCAACTAAAGTTGGAGCCCTTGATTTATTGCTCCACCAGGAAACACGAGACAATCCTCGCCTGACATTTTTCTACAATATGTAAAGATAAAATCAATACGCGGACCACTCGAATGCTGAAAATCCTGCATATGTTACACTCTGTAAAGTATCAGTATTGCCCCCTGACCTTTTAGTATGCTGAGTGTCATGGGGTGAGGCGAACTGGCCGGATTAGAACCGGCACTGAATGCTTGAAAAATGCCGTCACTATGCAGGTTCATTAATACCTCCGCAAAGATGATTTGTGCCGAGTTACCAGAACACAAGAAAAGAACACTGTACATTGTGTTCGTCATTGCAACGCTTTACCCTTCATTTTCAGACGGTCATAGGTTAGCAGTTCAAGAACCAGTGGTCATTTTGCTGCTAATACATCGCTAAATGTTATTGCTCTGCTGTCGCAGGACAAAGCCCCCCTATTCTTTCGGTTGGGGGCCTGCACTTATGCTGGCCATAGCGCGTTAAATGTCGCTTCAGCCAGACTAGAATGGAACGATAGGAATTCTCGGTACAAAGAAAAAGATGTTCCTCTCATTACCAAACAAATCTGAATAATCATATGTATAACATGCCTTTTTTAACGAGTTAAAGACAATCCATACTGCCACCAGATATCACTCAGACCGACATATGAGCGTAAATACTGTATAACCTAACAGTGAAACGCCAGCATCCCAATTTATCTATTAATAGTAAGGTAACTCGCCACTTTAGCATTCCGAAGATGTCAGCAACTGTATCGGATTCATGCCTCTGCCCTCAGCTTTTTGGAAAGCGGAAAGGTGGAGAACTGCACATTCTTACTCCGTATGTGGACATCTGATTACAGTAATCGCTGCCCAGAAATAGTTAACAACATATCTGTAAAATCGAATATATTCAACTATAATTTTGGTAAGCGACTAAGGGGGCGATGATGCATATCAACAAGATAGTTGGCTGGCTTTTTGAAAGTATGCCTGAGTGCCTGTTTAAGTCATTATCTGAACCTGTATTCTCGGAAATTGATGGCATTGTACAAACAAACATGTTGAAGGCATCTTGGATGCAAGATGCCATGCGCAGTACTGCCGAAAAAGATGAGTAGCAGAAAGTAAATCTCTAATTGGTTTGATTGGCAGTGGAACGTAAATATTCCTGTTATGTTTAAAACATCAAGGGAATGATTTAAATGTAACAGGAAGATACACAATTTAAATTACAGTCTCCTAGCTGCTGCCAAGTCGCGTGAGAGAGAGGCTTCAGCAGAAACGCTCCAGGCGGTGTCTGGTTAGACTGGATGGGGGATGGATCCATCACATTGAATATAAATAAAACATTATTTTTTCCCCTTACTTGCGGCACAATGAAATACAATCTTTTTCCCTTTTTGATTGGTATCCACCACAGCAAAAATCGCTTTACGAAACAGTTGCTCCTCTGGCTCTTCAGTATGATCTCTTAATGGTATATTCACCCGCTGCATCTCAGGTTGATGCGCAGTGTAACCCGTCGATTCGGCACGTAAATCAACCACCACTTTGCTCCCGTCTTCATCTACCATCTGCTGGATATCATTTACACCACTACAGTATGCCCAGGCATTAGGACGTGTTATAGCTTGCTCATTTATTTGTTTCTACACCTAAAAGACCATAAAAACGGAAAAATTCTTAACCTATCAAATTGCCGATACGATCCAGTTCAGCTTTAAACATGGTTTTATCTTTTTGCAAATCAGCCAACGGAAGAGTAAAAAACGCCTCGATGCGTGCTCGAAGGATGGTATATGCCTTTATAAAAGCCGCATTAATCTCCTCATCTGTACCTGTAACACGAGCCGGGTCATCAACCCCCCAATGGCTTCGTAGTACAAGTCCCAAATAGGTAGGACAAGTTTCATTTGCTGCATAGCCACAGACACTGATTACGATATCTGGTACCAGTGGCAAACTTTCCCACGATTTACTGTAGCAACCTATGGTGGAGATGCCTTCATGTTGCAGCAAAGCAAGTGAGCGAGGATGTACATGCCCAGTTGGATGACTTCCTGCACTCATGCTATGCCAGCCCTCCGGTGCAAGATGGTTGAACGTTGCTTCAGCCAGAATGGAGCGACAAGAGTTACCGGTACAAAGAAATAATACGTTCATAAAATTAGCCCTTATTTTTTTCTGGGTGAGAGCAAAGAACATCTGAAGATGTGCAATTGAGCTCCGTGTACAGAGATATGCATTTTTCCGGATGACCGGAGCAACATTCTTCTGTCAGGAAGGAAATCAGTTCCAGCATCAAAGTGATATTCGCCCTATAGCGCTGAAAACGACCTTCTTGTTCAACTGAAAGCAATCCGACACGTGTCATCGCTTTGAGATGAAACGATAAATTATTTGGAGCAATGGCAAGGCTTGACGCTATTTGCCCGGCGACCATGCCCTGTGGCCCGGCTTTCACCAGCAAGCGATAGATATCCAGTCGGATGTCAGAAGCCAGGGATTCAAAAACTTGAGTTGCAGTATCTTTTTTCATAATTCAATGCTACAAGAACTATTGAAGTAATCAACCAAATTTTATAGTCTAGGAATCCTGGTAACAATGTTTAATGATACGTCAGGTAATAATCAGGGGACGTAAAATGAATACTCTTGACCTTCAGAAAATCAAGGATGATGCGGTCGAATGGGCCTTAACACATGGTGTCGCCTTTAAGGAATCGTCGTATTCTGCAGTGCATACCCCGTTTACCTTGACGCCAACGCCTATCAGGCGGGAAACCTATAAGCTTTTACAAAACTTAGCAAAAATACTCAGCAAATTAATCTATTCAGTTTCTGAGAATCATGATTTTTTATACGATGCCATTTATCCCATCAAAGCTGGGAATCCCTTCTTTTCAGCTTTACTGAATATGCATCAACAAATCCATTCATCCTCAAGCACAGCTCCCCGGCTACCATTGCTCATTATGCGTAGCGACTTTATGGATGATGTTCACGATGGCTTTAAGCTAATAGAGTTCAATGGCATAGCCGCCGGTATGGGGCCATTTGGTCAGCGGACACACGAGCTACATCAATATATACAAAGGCAATGGTCAACTACTTATTCTGAATGGTCCCACCAGGCAAAGGGAATACTTGTCGAAAACCATGCCATCGAAGGGATATCAGCAGCTCTTGCCCGGGCTACATTCAGAATTAAACAAGAGTTCGAAGATCCAGGCCCGGCCAGATTCTTGATGATAGTGCAAGAACATGAAAACAACGTGTTTGATCAGCACTTGCTTGAGCTAGCCCTTCAGCAAAAAGGGATCGAAACGCATCGCAGAACTTTTCAGGAACTTCATAATCAATTGAGAACCGGTGACAAAAACAGGCTAATTCTCAACGGTGTAGGACCACTTGATACTGTCTACTTACGTGCCGGATATCAATACTCAGATTATGAAGCCGCCAGCCTCAATGAGAAGGAGTGTTGTCAGGCGTTAATGGCTACACGAGTACTGATCGAGCAGCACCGAGTTGCGGTTAATGCAACAGTCGCTCAGCAGCTTGCGACAAGTAAGCGGGTTCAAATGTTGCTCTCTCACTTGAGGCTCGATGAGCTGGTTGCTTTCGGATTGAAACCGGAAGAGGTTAACACCATAAAAATGGTGTTGGGCGAAATGCTTCCTGTTAACCCTCATACTATCAACATCGTAAAAGAGTCTCCTTCTGATTCATGGGTTCTCAAAAATCAAGGTGAAGGGGGTGGGCATTGTCTGTTTGGTGCTGATATCCAGTTAAAACTGGCAAAGCTTGACCCGCTGCAATATCAATCGTGGTCGTTCATGCGTCGATTACATCCTGCCCCGCGATCGGTACCCTCTCTGGTTGTCCGTAAAGGGGAGTTATATCAGATTACTGATCTGGTCAGCGAATTAGGAATTTTCTCCGTTCAGATAGATAACTATGCAGCTAGTGCTGAGCCCTGTTTTGCTGGGTATTTGATCCGTAGCAAATCAGCAGAGTCAACTGAGGGAGGAGTTCATAGTGGACAAGGTGTTTTAGACTCGCTGGTATTCAGTGATTAATTCAGTAAGCCACTTCACTTCAGAGTGCTATAAGGTAACGTTATAAGCGTAAAGCCACTGTTGTCTGTGAGTCTGATTCTTGGATTGTTATCTTAGAGCTCCGTTTAATTCAGAAGGAGCTCTTTATGAAATCCCATCTGAATTAACATTAAGCGATTACACAATCAGTCAAAGTTAAGTTCAGATATTTGCTGGTCAGGAAATTTTAAAATTCCGTTGCGAGAATGTCCCCCGCAGAAACCTCTTTAGAATAAAAGGATTATATTAACTATTATTCTTTTTCTATACAAAACTAAAAACCTACATTTACTTGTGGTTTTTATTTAACTCAATGTAACTATATCATTTCAAACAAAATATCTCCTTTATTGCATCTTTTCAATTCCGATGGCACCTCATACCTTCCGCCACAGCTAAATCATCGTTAGCCCATGAACGTCATTCAGACCCAGGCCAGACATAAAATGGTAGTTTATACACAGGCGTTTGCGCTGGATATGGCGGCCGTGCTGTTCCCAGTGACAGGTATAATGCCGCGCAGATACATCGGCCCCTATTACGTGACAATGTCACTCATCACGGTTTATATAATCTGTAGTGAGCAGAACATTCCGCGCTGATCTGAAAAAATGCTTAGGTGGATCTTTTGCGGTCGACATGCTTTTGAGTTCTAATGGCGTGATATTGCCAGCCCACACAAAGGGAAAGAGAAATGATCCAGCAACTGCACAAGCGGTCTGATGTTGAGAAAAAGGTCGCGGCCGGAGAGGCTGTTAAGGAACAGCCACGGCAGGCAATCAGGGACACAGTCACCGGGCGAATCATTTCTAATGAGCGTGTGCCTGAAATGCTCCCCGCCTACCTGATAGCGATGCAGTCAAACACGCTTATCTATAACGATGTTGATGTGGAAGCCTTTCAGCAGGAAGTCCGCAAGCAGGTTACACGGATACTGGACGTCATCAGGGATGAGCGATTTGAAAATGCCGGCATAGCCTATCAGCAGTTTATCGACCAGTATGATGCGTGCTTCGAAATGCCTTCCGTGGCTGTACTTGGTGAGGTGAAACGACGTGGTATCGATCTTTATGCGGTGCTGGAACATCAGGGAACCCGTTTAACGGCTGAAATGAGTGTTGGGGATAGACATGATAAGGAGTCCGAACGCCGCTTTAATGCCGTCACCGAGGCCCATATCAATCTGTTTTTCTATATGCTCACGCTGAATCTGGCGATTCATAACAAGATTGACAATGTCCAGAAACAACTACGCACTAAACTTAGTTTCCTGGAGGAACGACTCAGATCGTTGCTTCATGAGTACATCTATGCAGATAAGCGTGGATGGATAGCACCGGACAATTTACATTCAAGCGAGACCCTTTATGGCTGGATATTGCTCCAGCAAAATGATCTGGATACTGCCCGGGTCATTTACAGAAATGATCAGCGCCTGAGAGAACCCAACAGTTTTTCCGCGCTGCATGCTGAAGTGATGAGCATCTACCATAAGAGAAACACATCTCAAACGCCTGGAGATCTTCGGAGTTCAGCCTTCTCAGGGCGTGGGCTATCCGACGACAGAGTACGAATCGCCTTAAATCTGTGCTATTACCTGAAGCAGACGGCGCAAATTCGCGCGTATCTTAATGAGCTGACGCAAGGTAGTGAGAACAACGAAACGGAAGATGCCACCGTGGATGTCCGGTCGCTCCTGATTCCCTCCATGTCCCAGCACGCATCTCAATGAAAGCAGAAATAGCCCGACAGATCACCGAGCTGATTGAGCAGAAAAAATTTAATGGCTATACGCTGGTCAGCGGAGAAGACTGGCAGATGCCCACGGTCCACGAAATCCTGCTGGTCAGGGGCCTTATTCCCCTGACTGACAGACAACTCGCCCACCGGCTGGATGTGGACGAACGCACTATCCGTAAGTGGAAGTCTGGCCAGACACAGATGGTGTTCACCACCTGGTGCTGTCTGTGCTGGCTGGCCGGGCTGGGTATGCTGCTTGAAAAGCGTATCATACGGTAAAGAAGCGTTGGCGTATGCGGCGGAAAACAAATCGACGGTAGAATCGCCAGTTTCGTTTCCAGATATGAGGAAGGTCGTCAAAATTGGTCAAAAACCAGGTTAGACCACGGTAAGTGACCACGATTGTCCAGATGAACTGGCCGATGGCGATTAGAGTAAAGATTACAGCAAATACTGCAGTTATGAATGTAGACATAATATTCTCCTTCATGTCTTGGTTGATGTGCATGTATTTACTGTCCGACATGCGGCCTTTAAGGCCGGTTAGCGAAAAAAAATGAAAAAAGTTTCCTTTTCCTCCACGGAGATCCGAAAAAAGTAACTTCCGGATCTCTATGAGACTGACACGGTCGCTTTAAGACGCTTTCAGTAAGATATTCACTGCCCGCGAAAAAAGGACGAAGCTTACAGCTATTAACCTGACGGCAGGACACAGCAACTGCCATAGCGGTATCATTTGATCCGTGTTTGCCACCCGCGCTGACAAACCACTCAGTTTATTCTGCCTCAGTCCTGTGCTGATGCTCCGCCCCTCTTGATTCAGGCTGAGAATTGCAGGAAAGTTACCCTGTATCAGCACATCACAGGCGGCTTAATCATGTGGGATGAAAAATATATTTGTCATAAGTGTGTGGAGGACAAATATGTCAGTCAGCAAATAAAGAAAAACGGTAATAACGAACAGACGTGTTCTTACTGCAAACTGAAGCGTAAAAATATTCATCTGGGAGATATTGTCACTCGGATGAATGATGTCTTTGAATATTATTATGATGCTTATATGGATATCTATGACTCAGGCCGCGGGAATCCTGCACAGGATGTCATCTGCGAAGAGTTGGGGGTTGAATTTGAAGTGGCTGAGGATATTTATTCCGGTCTTTGCTATGAATACAACCCTTATAATGATTATGATGCTGAGCAATATAATGATGATTTGGTATACCGTTCAAGAAACTACTCTTCCGGTGAGCTGGATTATACCTGGGGGACTGTCACCAAATCACTTCTGAAGGAAACTCGATATTTCAACCGTGAAGTTAACGCGTTTCTGGATTCGCTTTTCAGTGATATCGATAAGCTGAAAACCAGGAACCGCGATTCACCGATAAAAATGCTGTCTGAAGATGTGCATCTTCATCGCGCCAGGGTCTTTGAGGATCCGGAAGAAGTGAAGCAGGCCCTGACGCAGCCCGAGAAAAACTTCGGGCCTCCCCCGTCATTACTGGCGCGATCAGGCCGCATGAATGCGCAGGGGATCTCCGTGTTTTACGGTGCCACCTCAGTGGATGTGGCCATTGCTGAAGTAAGACCCCCCGTCGGCAGCATTGTGGTGACGGTGCCCTTTGTCCCGCTGCGAGAGCTCAAGGTGCTGGACATCTCTGCCCTTGACTCGCTCAGTTTCGGCTCCGGTAGTAAATTTGATCCCCTGACCCGCAAAACCAGCGAGCGTGCAGTGTTCTTCAGGACGCTTTCCCGCAAACTGACGCTCCCCGCGTTTGGAAAAAGACAGGACAGTGATTACCTGATCACTCAGGTGGTTGCCGATTATCTGAGTGACCGGAATAAATTTAAGCTTGATGGCGTCAGCTTTAAATCCACGCAGGACTACGCTGACGGCAGGGGTGCTAAAACAGGGTATAATGTCGTTCTGTTTAATAATTCTTCCGGCGTCAGGCACGCCACTGATAATTCCCGGCGTTATCAGGTTGAGCTGTTTGAAAACGTCGAAGATGATATATATGTTTTCAACCCGAATATTCAGCTGATCGCTGAGGAACCCAAAAAATCACGCTATTTGGGGTTATTTGTGTCCGCCAATGAAAAAAAAGACACACTGAAGATGAAAACCGACGGTATGACATACCATAAAATTACCGGCGTAAAATTCAGAACCAGTAAGACTGCGATCCAGCAGGGGGAAACTATAATAAAACCTGCCCCTGACGAACCCTTTGATAACCTTACGGACTTTTAAAAAAAGCTCCCGGAGGGAGCTTTATAGCAGGATGGTCGGCAGTGGCGGGGTTACAGACAGCTCTATGCTGCTGATCAGTTCTGAAACCACCTTTTTGAGCGGAACCGGATTTTCATCCCCCGGGCGACGCAAAGTCCGTATGCTGAGCTGAAGGCATTACGTGACCGTGCCCTTTCATTCCCCTTTTTCTCTTACCGCGCCCTGAAGAATTTTACGGAGAAGGCTGTCCATCTTCTCGCAGACGGCTTCAGCAAGCCTTTCACGGGTAACGACATCCGTCCCGGCTTCTTTTTGCGGCCAGAAATGAATCCGGGTTTCTCCCTGGATGAAAAGCAGTCCGCAGACCCCCATCGCCCCGCCAGAGGCAGCTCGGGCAAATGCGGATGTCGGGCTCACCGGGACAGAGTCTGCCGGTGCCGGGATAAAGGTGTTATAGCCGCTGTTGATATCCACACCCGGTCCCCAACCAGCCAGCTGCGGGCAGGGGATCGCCTCTTTCAGACGTGGCGTCAGCAGACGCAGCAGATCTGGTCGGAGCAGGACAATGACATCAGCATGCCCCGTAAAAGTGGCGTCAGCAGTGATAACAGAACAGAGTTCGCCGTCTGCACGCTGCTCTTCCTGCACCACCGGTACCAGCCGGCGAAGTAACCCTGCTTTCTGGCACAAATTGCTGACCAGGCCATCTAGGCTGGTTATGGCGGTGGACAGGTGTTGTTCCCTCTCACCGGAAAGCACCAGTGCATCGCGGCTTCCGCCACCCAGCGCAATATCACACTCTGCGATCTGTGCCTGAGCTTGAGCCAGGGGCAGCAGCAGCCGGTCAACGGTGAAGGGTAACGCCGGGGCACTGTGCAGCCAGCACAGCCCATCGGCAAACGCCAGGCGGGAACGGGTAAATAACTGATAAAGTGAAGTCATCTCCCCTGTGCCAGCCTGGCGCTCCGCATGGCCGCGGATAAGCAGCAGTGCATCGCGGATATTCATCAAATCAGAACAGCACTTTGCCACAACCTCGCCGGCAGTGTGCGGCCGGGGGGCAGGCAAAAAGGGTGACTGCTCATGCTGTTCAATATAACGGTACAGATCTGTCATATTCTGGGTGACCGTTATGTTCCTGCGCTGAAGGACTGCATCGACCCGGGCCTTCAGATCGTCATCGATGCGGGCATTGACCATAGCCATACAGAAGCTCCTCAATTAGCTGGAATTGTAAAGCTTAATAGCTTTACTTGGTTTGGTAAATCTTATTTGCTTTATATCACCATGTAAAGCATTTGTGCTTTATAATTAATGTAAAGATGTCTGTCTTACATTTATGCCTGATATGCACTAATTAGAATAATTATTGCTATTTTATCAATTATGTCTTTTCCTGTTGCCGCAGATCCGATTTCTGTGAGTCCCGGATCTTTCTTCCACACGCCGGCGCACTGCGGCCAGGAAACACAACATATGCCACTCATTCAGCTGAATTATCTTCTATATGTTGTGTTAATCCCTCTTTATCTGACCAGGTTCTCAGGGGCGGAAAAGACCGCTTCGCTTATTCCCTGACCGTGGTACACTTCCGGAAATCCCTGAATACAGCAAAAATCGGATCACATGAAAACAGTCATCCGGTAATTTAACTCAGTTGTTATACGACTACTTATTATCACATGAGTTATGATATTCGTAAGGGACTACATCAATAGTTATCATCACCCGTGTTACAGGTGTGAGAAAATTCCTAAGAGGTGTCGAGAAAATTCTGAATGCGCCCGGTACTGTCACTCATGGTGATAATCCCGGCATCAATTAACACAGAAATGTCCGGACAGAGTCAGCACCGTGCGAAAAGGATGGTCGTGGCAAAATATTATGCCGGGGAGTGTGATTACTCTGAGTGATGGTTTCATCCGGTGTCAGGGGAAGCGCGCTCAGTCTTCGACAGAGGCATTACCGGACTTTACAAAATACGCAAAGTACAAACTCCTTACTATCGGACCTCAAAGATTCTGAATCATGAGGGGCTTGTTGATATGTGTGAGTTATTACTGAGAATCATCCAGATGTTTTTGGGACTGTCCACGCAGGACAAGATACTGACGCTGCTGTTTGTTCTGGCTCTCGCTTTTTTGACATGACTGCAGCAAAAACGCTGAGGCCTTCAGGCAAGAAGCCGTTTGACATGAGAACGCTTTCTTTCACGCCAGTACAAACAACATGTCCACCCTGAAGGTCGGGCAGGACGGGATTTCTCAACAATAAATAAACACCGGGAATGGAAAAATTTTGATTCTGATATCCGGATAAGCGGGGGGATATTAATGGATGATTTGCAGCGAGATAACGAAGCAGAAGATGACAACAATAACCTGTTAAATGTGGATATGGGAATGCTCGACCAGCTCAGGGGGATTGCACACCAGTTAGAGACTGAGTATGGCGATATTTCTATGCGGCACTCGCCCTCAGGTTGTGGAGATACCATCACGGTATTACTCAATGATAAAGGACAGGAAGTCGGGGAATGGCAACCATCAGAATGCGACGATGAGGATAATCTTGCTGGAGCTCAGATGTCAGGTGACTGGATTTTTGTAACTCCCCCAAGGAACACCCGAACGCTCGAAGGCTCGGTTCCTGTCAGCGAAATCATTGCTAAGCATGAGGAAGGCATTTTGACGGAAGTTTGTGCCAGCACTCTGGATGAGCTTGTTCCTGCATCTGGAAAAATTCGATTGTGAGTCTGCGTAACTTACTTTGATAAAATGATTACTCCGGGAGTCTGTAATGGAAGAAATGAGTGGGTATTTTCTCGGTCGAAAAATATTCTGCCGGCAGTCGCTGGATATGTTTGGCCTCATACGAGGTGAGGACGGGAAAATGACCTTTCCCCGTCACTCTGATAAACGTTTTCCGATCGGTCGTATCCGCAAACGGCTGGCAGCTTATGGCTGGCGTGGAGATCGTCTGAATCAGGAAGTAGCTCGTATCGTCGCAGGCCCTGATATTTTCCCTGAGAGAAGTGACTACAGCATTATCTTTCCTTACGGATGGGAACGTAACCAGCTTACCCCTGAGATGCGGAGAATGTTTCCCCGGAAGAGTGGTCGTCGCGTGCTGGTTACGCTGGATGAGTTCCACTCTGTTCATGGCTCCGTGGAGTGCCAGACGTTTTCACCAGAAAGTGATGAAACACCCGAGGTATCATGAATTACCCTTCTATTCCCGGACAGGTTTACGCCCAGGAAAAAATCCTGCTACCCGTGGCCATCGATTATCCGGCCGCTCTGGCCCTGCGTCAGATGGCGATCGTCCAGGACGAACTGCCGAAGTATCTGCTGGCGCCGGAAGTGAGCGCCCTGCTCCATTACGTGCCGGATCTGCACCGCAAAATGCTGCTGGCCACGCTGTGGAATACCGGCGCACGGATCAATGAAGCGCTGGCCCTGACGCGGGCTGATTTTTCGCTGGCTCCGCCCTATTCGTTTGTGCAGCTGGCAACCCTGAAACAGAGAGCGGAAAAGGCGGCCAGAACAGCCGGAAGAATGCCTGCCGGCAATCAGGCGCATCGTCTGGTGCCGCTTTCAGATAAACAGTACGTCAGCCAGCTGGAGATGATGGTGGCCACGCTGAAAATCCCGCTCGAGCGTCGCAATAAACGTACCGGCAGAATGGAGAAGGCACGTATCTGGGAAATTACCGACCGCACAGTGCGTACCTGGCTGAATGAAGCGGTAGATGCCGCGGCAGCCGATGGCGTGACGTTCTCCGTCCCGGTGACGCCACATACTTTCCGGCATTCCTATGCCATGCATATGCTGTACAATGGTATTCCGCTGAAGGTGCTGCAGAGCCTGATGGGACATAAGTCGATAAGCTCGACGGAAGTGTACACGAAGGTGTTTGCACTCGATGTGGCTGCACGCCACAGGGTTCAGTTCCAGATGCCGGAAGCTGATGCGGTGGCCATGTTGAAAAAAAATATCTGACCCAAAACGAACAATAGCTCTGTCTTTTCACGACGACAATACCTATCCGGAAGAAATTCATTCATATTACAGCGAGTGCTTAAATGAAAACGACGATATTTCGTTAAAAAATGAGGTCGTTTCCTGTATCGATAACGGGATTGTGAAGCTAGAGCAAGGAAAAACCATCTACGACAATGGCTACGAGAGACATAGTTTTCAGTGTGTTGGTGTAAACAAGGATGGCTCGATGATCAACATCATTAAGACCAGCCCGGGAAAGTATTTCATCATGCGTACAACAATCTGAAAGCTTTGTTGCATTGGAAGTATCAGGCCTTCTTATAAAGAGAAGGTCATTAAAAAACAACACAAAATCATGATTTCATTCTTTCATTCTTTCATTCTTTCATTCTTTCATTCTTTCATTCTTTCATTCTTTCATTAAGTTAGTGTAGCCAGATATTTTCTTTGATGGGAAGGATGAATCAATAGCCAACTTACCGCTTATGGTTGCGTCCCAGGACCACCATCCTTTCTCACCAAATTCACAGTTGTACCATCTTTCTTTCTCGCGCCGATGAGCAATGTAAGCATCGGCTTTCATCCCCCACACCTCAATCGGGAAAGGCATATGATTTTGAGACTGCACATCGAGCAGACAAAAGTCGGGATGAAACTCCATCTCGGAAGAGTCATATCTTAGTGGTTTAAAAAAGGACCGCTGTAACTCGTATAATTTTTGTTCCATCATGCCTTCATATTGCGAATCAAGCGGTATAAAGCGCTCACTCGTCATCATCATGGCAAGCTGGCGAACCTGAGCTGACTTAGCGCTGGGCACATCTGTCAGAGCAATGATGAAAGTTTTATATCCATTTTTCCAGCCACTGAATTCATGTGGAAATCTCTCAATGGCAGAATTCCATCTGGAGGTATCAAGACCAAGAAAAGGCATACCTGCAAAATCCTTCACAGGCAGACGGTTTACCCCTGAGATGTATTTATCAGAGTATTTTGCCAGTTCGGCCACGACTACCATCCTGCATTTATTCTGCCTGGCGAATTCTACAGCCCCACTGTTCCGGGCACTATCTCTTGAACCGGTCACTGCAGGCGTAAGCAATACCTTTGACAATCGTGTTTTGCCAATTTCAATTTCACATGCCTGAGTCCAAAGATGGAAGCCAAGTAATGTTGATGACCTCACTCCATCCATCTTTGGAAACCATCGGTTATATCCTGAATTTTCCCAGAGCAAGTGCATTAGGCCGCACAGAGACACAGTGCCTCTTTTGCGTTTACGGGAAGCATCACCAGTCAGAGGGGTTGCAGGAATATCATCAGATACTGATTTTGTCTGCAAAGCATAATCCAGCTTTAAGTTGATAATGCCGTCTGGCTTTTCAGTGATCGCATCATTGTTGTAAGTGCCTTGCGCACCTTCAGGTGAGAGGCGGCTATAGAAACGACACTCATCCTTATGTTTATTGCCAGTGAGAGGGAAGCGTGCAAGATGATGCTTCTCATTTTTTAACTTCACAGCCAGCGGTAGTTCTCTGCCTGTACATAAACAGACAGCATACGAGTTACAGTCGCGTGATTTCTTCAATGCTTGTTGAAATTCAGTCTGTATCGAAGACGAATCTTGTTCATCTGCGCCAAATAATCGGGGTGATGACTTGCTATCAAAATACAGTTTGACCGTGAAATTATTCATACCTGCCCACCTTTCTCTTTAGTCATTAAATCATTAAATCATTATTTAATGACTGGTTATCGTGAACAATTTCACATAGTTATGATGTTCATGTTTTCCTTATATCATTAAATCATGATTTCATATTGTTATTGCATAGTACTCTGTGTCATAGTTTGATTTGCACAAACTCATTTATAATGAAATCATGATTTAATGAAAGGATGATATCATGGGTAAGGTTATATCAGTAATTGGTCAGAAGGGTGGTGGTTCCAAAAGCACCGAATCCAGAACACTGGCTGTAGGATTTACGGAGGCTGGATGGAAGACTCATCTGGCTGATATGGATGTAAAGCAACAGACATCATTCAAATGGACTGAGCGAAGGGAAAAAAGTGGACTAAGTCAAATTGACTGTGCTCTTTACCGTCGGGTTGATACAGCAGTCAAAATGAAGGACAGCTGCCATTTATTAATTATTGATGGCCGTCCAGCTGCAGAGACAACATCGCTCGACGTAGCCGATGAATCAGACCTGGTAATTATCTCGACAGGAACGACAATCGATGATCTTGAGCCTTCACTCGAGCTAGCCCGCGAATTGATAAAAAAAGGGATTGATAAGAGCAAAATCGTATTCGCTGTAGCTAAATCTCCGTCTCCTTCTCAGGGGGAAAAAGCTCAGGAAACGATTAAAGCATGGGGTTACAAAGTACTGAAAACGGTTATACCTTTTAAGACAAGCTATGGCGAAGCCCTTGATGCCGGGCGCGCACTACATGAAACATCATTTAAATCTTTAAACGAACTCGCAAAACAAATGATTGAAGAAGTTCATGATATAATTAATTCATGATAGCATGATTTCATTAATTCATTTTATGTGTGAGGTTCTCTATGAAAGGCCCGAAAAGTACTATCAAAATTGATCCACCAAAAGATGATGAACCAACTCTGGATGTTACAGGACGAAGCGCAGCTCCTGAATCATCTGTGAAGCCTATCCAGATAAAAGTACCTGTGTCTAAGCACAAAGAAATGAAAGCTTATGCTGCGGAGCAGGGGATATCTATGACTGAAATGATAATGGCTGGGTATGAGATGTATCGCAGTAAAATGAAATAATGAAAACATGATTTCATGAAAAAATGATAATCAACTTCACAGAATAACTCCTAATGCCAAGTTCTCATTGCTGTTGATATTCCTGGCAGAAGGGGAATGGCAGGATCGATAACTGGCACTACCAGCAAAATGGAGCCGACTTCAAAACGCTATCCCCTTTCTTCAGCGTAAAAGATATGACACTAACTTTATCCCAATGATGTACTTTAAGGTTTCACTGGACGCAAGGTGTGACAAATTGCACTCAACTTTAGTCAGCCAGGAGACTTACTCTGTTAGTGTCTAATATTTCTTCTGTGACAAAATGCCCTGAAAGAAGTGTGACAAATTGCTCTTAGCTAAGAGTGACAATCTGCCTTCAAGAAAGTAAAGGGGTTAAGGCTTGATTTCATGGGTATCAAATAGCTGAAAACCATTCCAAGTGTGACAAATAGCCCTGAGAACACCACTTATCTGTGACAATTTGCACTGAGGGACTGTGACATTCAACCCTCGGAAGTGTGACTATCTGCCCTCATGATTTAGAGAGAGCTAGCTACTATGTCACTGAAAGAAAAGACAATATGAGTTGTCTGTCGTCCTTTCTTTTTCTCTATATAACTCAGACGCATCGGCGTTCTGCTATTGATTTCATCAACACTTGCCTGAAGGAAACGGCGTCGAAAATCAGGCATTCGTTGATAACTTTGCGGCAGCTGGTAACGTTCCATTATCCAGTCTACTTTGAGCGACACACAGCCTGAACCATCGGGTTTTCTGTACTGGCAGAGAGATTCATACAGCCGCATAGCATAGGGATTAGTTATCTCCTTTGTTTCGCTAAGCCTGAATTGGGTAAATCTGTTCTGCAAACCAATAAAAAATGGAATCAGATAGGGGTTTATATGAACACTGTACAGTCCCCGGGAAGGGCTGTGCGCACGTTTAATGAACCAGGGGAAAGACTCTAACCCTTTTTCACCGTTAGCATCCTCTTCAGGTCGGTAAAATACGACCTCTTTACCAGCAAAGCCTTTGAGCGCCTGACGTATATCCTTACTGGCTTCGGCAGAGGTTAATCCAAATGTTGCTGCATAATGAGCTACCTGTATTTCACAGATACCATCATGCTCCTGAAGCGAGCCATCTGATTTACGGATCTGATCGACGAACAAATACAGCATACGCTTCTGATCACGAGAGAGACTATAAGCTGCTTCGGTAAGCTCATTAGACTGAACTATACGAGGGCTATTTTTGCGCTTTTTATGGTTTATTACCGCAACTTCCGTCATGACCGTTCCATATAAAATGTGACAGATTTTAAGATTGTCACATTTAATCAAAAAGAGTCAACAGGTAAGGATAAGTTTGTGATTCAAATAGATCGCAGAGGGCAATTTGTCACAGGGTTCAGGGCAGATAGTCACAGTTCAATAGGGTAAATGAGGGTGATTTGTCACAATGAAAGGGCAAGTTGTCACAAAGGATCCTCTGTAACCCGCACCACATAAGGGCTCAAAGGGGGTCTAAAAAGGTAAACCTAAAAACTAATTTAAAAAGATCTTATAAAAATATGACGGTGGATAAGTGGATAAGAGCTTAAAGAAGAGGGCTAACATTAGATACTAGGCGTAAGCAGAACATGCTGGTACCTTTCCCTGGTGCTTCCTCGCTCACTCGCGGGCGATGCCCGGTCGCTCGGCTGCGGCGAGCACTGCCTCCTTTCTAAAAACGGCTTTATCCAATCCTCGCAACGGGTATTTCTTTCCAACGAGTAGTGTACGCGGGGGAAAGCATGTCACGCTTCATTTGCCATTCAGGTGCAATCCCACGCCCAGCAAACCATATTTTCCCGAGTCCTGAATGGTTAATACCATCCAGGGTTTTCATCAGTTGCGTGCTCTGTTCCCGCGGCTGCACTTCATCAAACAAATTGAGCTGAGAAACCCCGGTTGGAGTGAAATCGTTGAGCATACAGCCCGCCTTTGCATAGCGGTGACCATCCACCCAGATCCTGTCCAGTGCTTTCACTGCTGCGGCTATGATGTCCCGTGTATCCTGCGTGGGGATGAGCAATTTTTCACTGGCCAGATTACCGTAGTAGGGTTCATTTACGGTAAACGGCGATGTTTTCAAGAACACGGCAATATGCCTGCAGAATTGACGCTCGCCGCGCAGCTTTTCGGCGGCACGTTCAGCGTGCTGACAGACTGCCTGCCGCATCGCCTCATAAGTCGTGACACGTTCACCAAAGCTCCGGCTGCAGACTATCTGCTGTTTGGGGGACGGTGCTTCCTCCAGTGAAATACAGCTTTCTCCATTGAGTTCCCGGACCGTTCTCTCCAGAACCACATTAAAATTTTTCCTGATGAACGTTGGATTCGCGCGGGCCAGCTGCAGTGCTGTGGTGATCCCCATTGTGTTCAGCTTCTTTGAGATCCTGCGACCCACCCCCAGATTTCCTCCACCGGCTGCAGTGACAGCAGTTTTTCTGTACGGCGGGGATTACCCGGCGTTAACGCCAGTACGCCGCCAAATTGTGGCCACTCTTTGGAAGCCCATTGTGCTGACTTCGCCAGGGTTTTCGTAGGTCCCATTCCGACGCCGATGGTCAGCCCCGTGCCGGAACGAACGTGCTCACGCAGCTGCCGGCCGAAATCCTCGAAATCGATGCAGCTGTCAATACCGCGAATATCCAGGAACATCTCGTCAATGGAGTACTGCTCAACGCGTGGCGCCAGCGCTTCCAGATGAACCATGACCCTGTTCGACATGGAGGCGTAGAGGGCGTAATTACTGGAGAACGCGATGACCGGCTCCGGAAATTTTACCGACTTCAGCTGAAACCACGGCACTCCCATTTTTATGCCCAGCCGTTTCGCTTCAGCGCTGCGCGCGATTACACAACCATCGTTGTTACTCAGAACCACCACAGGCCTGTCACGCAAATCGGGACGAAATACTTTCTCGCAGCTCGCGTAAAAACTGTTAACGTCAGCCAAAGCAAACATCAGTCTGTGCTCCGGGTTTTGTGTATAAAAGCCGTCACCACCCCGAAAATCTGCAGTTCTTCCGGATAAAGCGTGGGGTAGGTTGGATTCATCGGCAGCAGGGCGATACGGGGCTTCAGCTGCAGGCGCTTAACGGTGAACTCGCCATCTGTTTCCGCGATGACAATATCCCCCTGCATGGGTTTCTCAGCTTTGTCGACAACCATTAAATCGCCGGAATGCAGACCCATATCCCGCATCGAATCCCCGATAGCCCTGACGAAGAAAGTTGCAGCCGGACGCCGGATACAATAGGCATTCAGGTCAAGTTCCTCCTCCGTGTAATCGGCGGCTGGCGACGGAAAACCCGCCGGGCAACGTTCGGTGAACAGCGGAGCAGTGGACTGCACCGGCTCCTGTTCGGGAGCAAGAAAAAGTAACACGGCATACCTCTTAAAATACCTGTTTTTATATACAGTATTATTTCTTCTTTTTTCTTTTTCGCAAGTGTTCTGTATGCCGACGGCTTCATCATGTTGTATTCGCGATGAATATTTCTTTGCTCAGCGTCAGATTCGACATCTCTTTACTTGCATAAATTGTTCTCTAATTTATCTCAATCAGTGTTCTTTTCTTATTGATAGGGGCTGTTGTTTATGTATAATTCACCAATAGTTCTCTAATACATCTCTTTTTGTTCTCTAAGGCGTTTTCAACTACCCAGGTGACATTCAATGAAAATTTATATCGATGACGGATCAACTAATATCAAACTTCAGTGGAAGGATGATGAGGTCAGGCAGTCAATCAGCCCTAACAGCTTTAAGCGTGAATGGGCTGTTGCATTTGGTGGACAACAAGCGTTCAACTATATGTTGAATGGTGAGCAATACTCTTTTGATCCTATCAGCCCTGATGCTGTGGTTACCACGAACGTCGCCTGGCAATACAGCGATGTGAATGTTGTTGCCGTTCACCATGCGTTGCTTAACAGCGGGATCGAACCTTGTGAAGTCGATGTGGTAGTGAGCCTGCCTTTATCTGAGTATTACGATAAAAATAACCAGCCTAATAAGGCAAACATTGAACGTAAAAAAGCGAATCTGCTGCGACCGGTCGAACTTAATGGTGGCAAGACTTTCACCATTAAGCATGTCGAGGTTATGCCCGAGTCCATCCCAGCAGGTTTTGAGGTGGTAAAAAATCTTAACGAACTGGATTCACTCCTGATTGTTGATCTGGGGGGAACCACGCTTGATATTTCTCAGGTTATGGGGAAAATGCGAGGGATTTCGCG
This sequence comes from Citrobacter arsenatis, assembly GCF_004353845.1. Lineage (GTDB taxonomy): Bacteria > Pseudomonadota > Gammaproteobacteria > Enterobacterales > Enterobacteriaceae > Citrobacter > Citrobacter arsenatis. The sequence continues at coordinate 7,938 of NZ_CP037863.1, read as the reverse complement.
TATTTATGGTGATTCAACCCTCGGTGTATCCTTGATCACCGGTGCGGTAAAAGAGGCGCTGTCCGTGGCAAGAACCAAAGGGAGTAGCTATCTGGCTGACGATATTATCATTCATCGTAACGATGCTTCTTATCTCTCATCACGTATCAATGACACGTCACGAATTGAACTGGTTCGTGAAGCGATTGAGAACGCTCACCACCGACTTGTTAACAGGGTTATTGAAGCCATCAACCGCTTTGAGGGATACTCCCATGTAATGGTTATCGGCGGAGGTGCTGAATTGATCGCCGATCATGTGAAGAAACACTGTGGGGTCAGGGAAGAACGCTTTTATAAAACTCGTTCATCCCAATTTGATCTCGTTAACGGCATGTACCTTATTGGATAAAAACAATGGATACGCGACGCAAAATCACGTTTTACCTGAATCCTGAAACCAACGAAGCGGACCGTTTTGTCTGCCAGAAAACAGATGAAACACCCCAGGGGGAAAGGGGACGTTTATGGCGCGCCGCGCTGCTTACAGGGTTTGCTTTTGGAAAGCAGGATGAGCGTCTTCCGTTCCTGTTCAGCGAGTTACTGAACAGGAATACATCGTTTGACGATCTGATGCAGCTGCTTAAAGCGGTTTACCCTCGTGAAGTCGAAGCGCTTTTACAGGGCAGGATAAAGGAAAATGTACCAGCTGAACGGACTGAGACTAATTTATCCTCTCAAACCCCCAATGCTGAAGATGAAACCCGCAGCAATGCAAAAGGGTTATTCTAAAATGCCGGTGGTTGATGCCAGAGAACATGGAAAGCTTATCCGCCAGTTCCTGAAGAACGTCCGGGAGATACAGGAGCTCGGGCTTATTGAGGATATTGAACATCAGACGCTGTCTGAAATTCAATCCAGTCTAATAAAGATGTCTTCGCCCGGAGCTGGCTATAAGCACACCTGTCCACGACATGGTAGCCCCTGGGAAGAGGCTGAAATTCAGCACCTTATTGAACAGGCTGGTTCATCAAGTTTCGATGTCGGGAGTTTCGCCAGTGAATACCAGCGGCGACCTGAATCCGTCATTAAATACATGAAAAAGCTGGGACTGACAAAATAGTCAGTATTTCCCATCCTCTGTTTTTGCTCAAAAAAAATACAACCCCCTCATATGGGCATTGCACCTGTAATACAGCGTGCTGTGTCCAGCTTATCCACAGACTTTTCCTCCCTTAACTGTGGACAGGGCTCGTGTCATAACAACTCTCTTTCGCTCCCTCACTGATGTTCTTCTTGCCGGAATCAGCCTGCCACCCGCTGCCAGTGTGCCGCGCCCGGACGGACACGGGACGGGCTTCTTTATCGCTCAGGCCCGGCGTCGTTGTGATTGTACGCCATGCCCTCGCCAGTTTAAGGCGCGCCCTTCAAGCCGCTTTCGCGGCATATCCTGGCCGTCGAAACAACTGACGGCTGCGGTATTCCACGGTCGGCGTTGACCCGTTACCGGACGCGACGAACAGGCAGCGTGCGGCAGGGAACGGTATCGCGGTGATGCCTCCTGCCCACCCTGACTGTGTAAGGAGCTTCCCATGCCGAACTGGTGTGCCAACCGACTGATGTTCAGTGGTATTCAAAACAGTGATGCCCTCAAAACGTGGATTGCCGGAGGTGAGTTGTCTCTGCATCACCGCGCCAGAAAAGAAGGTATTCAGCTTTTCCTTGCAGGCTGCGCGGGGATACTGCGCCCCCTGACAGAGCAACATTACGCGCCATATCCGCAACTGGTTTCTTACGGTGCGGCTGCAGACAACCGGCCTTCAGTCCAGGCATACAGCGACTGGCTGGCGATGTTTATGGCCGGAGCTGTGCTGGATGTGGAAACCTGCCAGAAGCTGCATCAGTGCTGGCTGGACAGCCATATCGGGCATGCCCGCTGGGCTACCCTCAGTGAACCGGAACAGGTAGTCATCCTGCAGCTGTACAAGCAAAAATCTTTTGACTGGGGAAACAGTTTCCGGCCTGCGCCGGTGGAGGAATGGTGGAACAGCCTGTGCGATGCTGGTGATGATTTGTTTGCCGCAGAGCCAGTGGATTTGCGTGATGTCCTGCCGACGCGTCTGAATATCGAGGTGAACGGCTTTAACGGTGGTTTGCTGACGGGTGTCCCGTCGTCATATGACCACTATCTGACCCGGTACGGTTGCAAGTGGCCAGTTGGCTATGAGGCAAATATCTGTTTCGCCGGAGAGAACACGCTGACGGTGGATTTTGACACCCCCTGGAGTCCGGTTGGCGAGGACGTTGTGGCTGAACTCAGTCAGCGGTATGGCGGGGAGGTGGAGCACTGGTTTGCAGAGCAGGGCTGCAATTACTGCGGTTATGCCCGGTACGTCAGTGGCGAAACGGACTTGTACATCACTGACGAGCTGGAGTGGGGCGAAGCTGACCCGGACGATGAGGACAGTTTCCCGGACGTAACCGGCCCGGAGTGGATTATCAACAACGTGGCGCACTTTGGCGGCTGACCGGAGGCGGGCGGGAAACCGCCCGGAATAACATGGAATTAAATCTGAATACCTGGCTTGTTGGCCTGAGTGTCGACGTCGGTGGCACTGAAATGATGGTGTATTACCTGGTTTCCGCGAGTGACCTGGCGCAGGCCGAAGCGGGCGTTCTGGAAATGGGACGCACCTGGTGGCCATCGCTGCAACGCGAGGATGACCGGCATCGGTGGGAATATGCCGCAGGCGTGGTCTGGTTTAACAGCATCGTTCTGCTCGATGATGTGGAGAACAGCATCCTGCGTGGCCTGAAGTTCCTCGATGCGTGGACAGTGACCGGCGCGCCGGATGCGCCGGTACTGCGCGACGAGTGGGGGAATGACTGGCGGGATATCACCCGCTGACGGAATACCGGGCAGGGTGACTGCCCGGTACTTCAGGGAGGAATAATGATGTCGCGCTGCTCCTCATCCATGCCGCGCCTGGCGCGGGGATATCCACTGCCCGGAGCCAGTGTGCCGCGCCCGGGCCGACACGGGACGGGCGGTTTTTCCGCTCCTGTCCGGCGTCGCTGTAATTTTACGCCATCCACTCGCACTTTAAGGAGCGCCCTTCAAGCCGCTTTCGCGGCATATCCTTGCCGTCGAAAAAACTGACGGCTGCGGTATTCCACGGTCAGCTTGACCCGTTACCGGTCGCGGCGTACAGGCTCCGGGCAGCAGGGAACGGACGTCGTACCGACGTCCTCCTGGATGCCCCCTGTAACCACGAGGTGTCCCTATGTCCCGTTTTATCCTGGGTAACTGCGTCGATATTATGTCCGGCTTTCCGGATCGAGCCGTTGATTTCATCCTCACCGATCCCCCGTATCTGGTCGGGTTCCGTGACCGTTCCGGGCGCAGTATTGCCGGTGACAAAACTGATGAATGGCTGCAACCCGCCTGCAATGAGATGTACCGCGTCCTGAAAAAAGACGCACTGACGGTCAGTTTCTACGGCTGGAACCGCGTCGATCGTTTCATGGCCGCGTGGAAAAGTGCCGGATTCAGTGTCGTCGGGCATCTGGTTTTCACCAAAACCTACTCGTCGAAATCGGCCTATGTCGGCTATCGCCATGAATGCGCCTATATCCTGGCGAAAGGCCGTCCGGCGCTGCCGCAGGACCCGTTACCGGATGTGCTGGGCTGGAAATACAGCGGCAACCGCCACCACCCGACCGAAAAACCTGTTACCAGCCTGCAACCGTTGATCGAGAGCTTCACACACCCGAACGCCATTGTTCTCGATCCGTTTGCCGGTTCCGGCTCCACCTGTGTGGCCGCCGTCCAGGCTGGGCGCCGTTATATCGGCATTGAGCTGATGGAGCAGTACCACAAAGCCGGGATTACCCGCCTGTCAGCCGTGCAGCGCGCCATGCAGCGCCCGGCCGCCAACGACGTCTTTTATCCGGAGGCCGCGTGATGAACTACGACGGACATGAGGCCCTGCGCCACGATATTGCCGGGCTGGCAAACAATTTATGTGACCTGAAAACCACCATGAAAGTGCTGGAAGAAAAGTATCACTACCGGCATGACGGGCTGCCGGAGCGGCTCGCCGGGGTAAGTTTACGCCGTGCCAGTGAACTGCTGGATAAGGCATTCAATCAGATCCTCATGCTGGACGAGAGTTTTCAGGACTGACGACGGGCGGCGTTGCCGCCCCACAGAATTAACGGAGAAAAAACATGTACGGAACCTGTGAAACCCTCTGCCGGTTGCTGAGTGAGCAGTATCCCGCAGAAACCCCGCTGACCCTGATTATCTGGTCGCCAGCGGATATCGAAGGGCTGGCTGACGGCATTGAATGTGCCGTTTCTGAACAGGACATAAAGGCGGTGCTGGCGCGTATAGATGCCATACCGGAAGACCAGCGCCTTGATTCTGGAGTGCCTTCTTGTGCGGTGATGGACCTGATTGATCAGGTGAAAGAAGCCGTTCCGGCGGTGATGGTGCCGGCTGACCTGCTTGAAACCCTGCTGATGACCGCCGAACAGGCGTTATGGCACAGGGAATGGACCGCCCGGGATGACAACCATCCGGTGCCAGACAGCGTTGCCCGCCGCCTGGCTGATACGGCGAAAGTGCGCGCCTTACTGAAAAACTGAATCCCCACGCCGCCCCGGCGGCGTGGACTGACCCCGTTCAGAGGAACCCATTATGCAGGAAACCACCACCTTAAACGCCCTTGTGATGCGCCGTGCGCGCGATTTGATTGCTGATTATGGATGGCCCGACCATACCGATGTTGAACAGTGTGCTCCGCACAAACCGGGATGGATAAGCATTTATGTCCGTCTGGATGCAGTTGATATCGTTCACCTGCTGCCTTTGCTCTGTGTCGGTGACGTACCCGCCGCGTTGCAACGTGCCATGACAAAAATAACCGGAACACAGGCACAGATTATTTTGTCCGGCAGCCGTTATGCCGACGACCCGCAGCTTCCGGAGGACGGGACACGGATAACTTTTCCCAGGGCCGGGGAATGGCTGACAGAGCCGGAGATTCAGGCGGTAACGGACTGCCTGTCCCGCGCTGTGCGGGATATCTCCCGGCAGGTTCGGGAAGATGCACGCCGGATACAGGCAGCGCTGACCACGCGCGGGGAAACGCTGTTTTACCGGCAGACCCGAAATTTCCGTCTGGTGGTGAAGGAAAACGATTTGCCCTGCTGGCTGGACGACGATGACGACAGGATACCGGTGGTGCTCGATGCCATCCTGAACAAAGGGGCGCGTTACAGTGCCGTGGAGTTCTTTGTTATCAGTGACAAAGTGGATCAAATCCTGGCATGTGGCCAGATGTGTGATGTGCTGCGTATTCCCGGGGAGCCTCCGCGCCGGTGGATGGATTTAACCCTGTTACATGAGGTCATGGCAGAAGCGCGCGCAGAAATCAGTCTTGTCTGCAATGCCCTGTCAGCAATCCGGCCAGTGTAGCGAACAGCAGGGGGCGGAGGCCCCCTGAATCAACCCTGAAGGATGTCGCCGGCTCCGCTTTTATGGCGGCCCCGTCCCTGCGTGACGTGGCCTGGTGGTTTTCCACTCTGTCAGTCCGGTGTCGTGTGCGGGCTGTGCCGTGCATCCATCGTAGTCGGGCTGTCGGGGATACAAGGGTAAAGTGCACGCGGCGGTCACCCGGTCCTTCCTTCACGTCAGCCGTTATCTTCCGGTCGTTCGACCGCTCAGGTTTCACGGTCTCACCCTTCAGCTCCCGTCTGCCGTGCGCGTCAGGCTGCGGCTTCCCTTGCGCCCTTGTATCCCCGACCGATCGCCCGACTGGTCTGGATGCACGGCACCGCCCGGTGTTGCGGAATATGTGATTACGGAGGTTTACCATGCAGTTAGCTACACGTCAGCACACCCTTAACGTCGAAGAATCCGACCGCCTTTCTTTCCTGCCGTACATGTTCGGCACCGATTTTATGCTGGCTGAATTACAGGTGTATGCCCTGGCAAAACAGTGGATGCCCGAATACAACGGGGGGTTCTGGCATTTCATCCGTCTGCCGGAAGGCGGCGGGTACATGATGCCCGACTGCGGTCGGATTCACATGGTAAACGGTGAAAACTGGTTTGATCGTACCGTCAGCGCCGACGCCGCCGGAATTATTCTGACCTCGCTTGCCATTACCCGCCGTTGCTGGACGCATCACGACTGTGGCAACGCCGCACTCACACACCTGTATATGCTGCGTGATACCCAGCTCTGGAATCACATCGTTTTTCACCCTGAATGCAACGCCATATACGCCGCACTCGACTGATTAACCGACGGGGCGGCGATGCCGCCCCGCTGTAACCGCCATTCATCAATTAAAGAGAAACATGCCATGTACGGAACCGTCAGTGAAATCTGTATTGCCTTGCTGAAACAGCATGAAAACAACAAAAAAATTGCCGTCATTACCTGGACGCCGGAGGACGTGCGGGAAGCGGGCGCGGAGTACAGCCCCACGGACGACGATGTGTCTTATGTGCTCCGCGTCATCGGTAAAGCAGGCAGTGCCGGAGTGTGGCGGTACGGGTTAGGACTGGAATTTGTCGCCGATGAACTCAGCAAAATCTCCGCTGCGCGGGCATCGCGCCAGATTGCTGTACCCGAAGATGCGCTGCGTGTCCTGTTGCCCCTGATGGAAGCCGGAATGAACATTCTGCGTTATCAGAGGGCGGACACGGCTGCCGAGGAATGCGCCGCGCTGGATATGCTCAAAACCCTGCTGGCAGTGCCGTTTACGCCGCGTCCGGCTGAATAACAGACGGGGCGGCGATGCCGCCCCTTTTTTAAAAGGATAAAACTATGTACGCACCCGTGAAAGAAATCATGACCGATCTCCTGAAATATAACCTGTCATCCGATGAAGCATTGCTGGTTCTCTGTATTACCCGTGAGGACATCCGCATGTTGACCAGTGAATGGCCTTTGTCCGAGGACGATATTACGTGCGTCATGCAGCGACTGGATGCGACGTATGATCAGGGGGCCGATGTGAGCATGGTCCGTGGCATCACTGAAGAACTGATGGACGAGCGCCGCGCAATACGTGATGTCAGCGTTCCGGCCAGAGCATTGCAAAAAATAATGTTACTGGCAGGCAGTGAACTAAATCGGTTGTACGCCGTGGCAGAAGAAGGGGGTGGTAATGCAGATGCATTTGTGGCTGAAGAACTGGACGCCATGCGCCAGTTACAGACCGCGATCGACGCATAAGAAGGAGTGAGCCGTGAATATTAAACCGGAAACCCGCGAAATTCTTCGCCAGTACAAAGCACTGATTAATGCCCGCCGCCGTGATGCCGACCAGCGCGAACTGACAACCGCGCAGGTCGTGGATGAAATCTGCGAGTACATGACCTGTCAGTGTGCCGTGTACATCGGCGGTCACTTTATCTTACAGGGAGGAAAGGGCAGGTAAGCATGATGGCAGGCGGTTATGCCGCCTGTCAGCCCGCGCGAAAAACCCTGCAGGCTGGCGCCTGCGGGAGGAAGGACTCGCGCCGCGCTTCGCGCCGCTCCCCGTCCTTTTCCCCCCTGACTCAGATGGCGTACACTTACCGCCGGTTTCCCTTTCTGTCGGAGTATATGATGTCCGGATTTAATCTCGCCGCAACATCGAAAGAAGAGCAGGATAAGGTGGCCATTGACCTGGTCGCTTCAGGCGTGGCGTATAAAGAAAGGCTGGCTATGCCGGTGGTCGCTGAACTGGTGGTCAGAGATCTGCCTGAACATCTCAGAGCGTATTTTTGGGGGCGGTTGCACTATTACCGTCAGTTCAGTGAGCAGCTGCCTGACAAAAATGCCCCGGAATATGCCAGAAAAGAGGATGAGGTTAAAAAGTAGCGTCAGTCCTGAAGCATTCTGCCTGTCGCTGGCCGGATTTTTCTCATGCCGGGTGATAGTTTTGTCTGGCCAGTGT
>NZ_CP037862.1 GCF_004353845.1 Citrobacter arsenatis | reverse complement strand
GGAAAACCAGTTAGTCGATATGGTTGTTAACTCCAGGGAAAGCACCATTCACGCCTTTAATGACACTGGAATTCCGCAAGTGGAGCTGGAACGATTTATCAGTCATGCTGGCGGTTGCCGAACAATCTACACACCATCGGCGTAGCCAGTAATGAGCCAGCGATTTTCTAACCTCAACCAATTTTACACCGTCAGTCATTTGCATATCACTTTCAATGGCTTTCTTATGCTGAACCCGAGGATGAACAACCAGTTCTAAAGAAATATATGTATTCCAGTCATCATCAAATTCTCTCAGACATTCCGCAGGCGCAGAGCCATCTTCCCCAAAAATCTCCTGAATTCGTCCTACGACAAGATCTAAAAACTTGCATCTTCCAAGATCATAACAACGGACGTATGTTTTAAGGTCGTTGTAGAACATCGAGTGAGGGACGATTTTCTTCTCTGAAGCCCCTGAAGTCATAGAGTAATAGGATATGTTCAGCACATTCATATTCAGAATCGCACGGGTTATGCTGGTTATATCCTTCGGATTTATTTCAGCCAGACTCGGGATAGTTTCAATCAAGGGATAGCCAGCACCTAAAAACCGGGATTCATCCAGATCGGTAAGCTTTGAAAAAATCAGATCCTCAGAGGCTTCATAAATTGGCTTAAATTTATCGAAATCGGCAACATACCTCTTAACCCTATGATCTAAATATAAATTATCACCACTTTGCTCCTTGTATCTTTTGATATCACGGCTAGCTGCAGCACCTTTAATCCCAAACTTATCCATTAAGTCTATGCGGGATAACCAGCCTCTCATCATTAAAAGCCACTCTATGTGCCAGAGCCTGTCATCTATAAAATTCTGATTTCTAATGTTTTTCATAAGATAGCAATCCTAGGAATTATTACACCGATCAAAAGTTGTACTCATCTTCAAGATCACTTATCATGAGCATAACAATAGCACATTTCCCGATAGGAGAATGACTAAAATGGCAACGAACAAACCATACGGCGATGGACATCGCATTGGCGCAGTAAAGCAACGCTCTCAGTTCCAGACCCCGGCAGGGCTATGGGCAAAGCGAGATTCTACGACAGGTAGAATTATGGATGTAAAACAAGACGGAAACCCGTTTAAGGGGGTAAGGAAGGAAAAATGATTGGGTTAGCCTGTACCACCAGAACTAACCCTAACAAACCACACACAAACGCGGCGCTTGAGTACCACCTCAAGTGCTTTTACAAGCCAGCCACTAGATTTGTTGGTTGCTACAGTACAATTTTAATAGCAAAAATCAACATTCATGTGGCGAAAAACAGGAATGCAACATGCAGACAGAAGAGTCTCAGGCATACATTTTTCGCCCTTACATCACAGTAAAGGGCAAACGAATCACCCGTCCGAACGGCGGGATGTTCAAAATTCCAATTAATCGCGAAAAGAAAAGTTAGTGATCGCAGCCCTAACGGGCTGTTCTAAATTTGATTAAAAAGGATGGTTCTATGTCAGTTTACTGTGTCTCTTATGACCTGAATAAAGCAGGTCAGAACTACAATGCGCTATACGACGAGTTAAAAAAGTCGCCGGGATGGTGCCACCCCTTAGATTCCACCTGGCTAATATCAACCAGGGAAACAGCCCAACAGCTGTCGGATCGTTTGCGTAGGCATCTAGACAATAATGACACCTTGCTTGTGATTGGTGTAACCAAAGAATATGCCGGATGGCTTCCGCAAACCACATGGGATTGGATGAAGCAGCACATCTAGAGCAAAAGCCCTTCGGGGCTTTTTTTTATGCCTATATGCAGTCGATTTACCATAACACTCTAATTGTACGTACCATAGAAAGGCAATGCTGTCATAGAAAACAGGGGTAAGTAAGAACACACCTTGCAGAAGTTTTATAGAGGGGCTCACTCATCAAAGAGTGATACAGGCAGAAAACAGTAATTAAATTATCAATAGGTACGTTGCTAACCTACTCATCTTCCAAAAATAGCGGATTATTATTGTCAGAAGCAGGAAATGGTTGGTGTTTAGGCGAAAATCCGACAACAAAAACCGTACCGTCATCCATCTTTTGATAGTGGATAACCTCTGCAGAGGTCAACCCTGAAAGATTGAGGGATAGATTGTATGTCATTGATTTTAAGCGAGTAGCATCATTGTAAGGCCCACAGTGATAATGCCAGTAATTTCCATCCTGGTAGGCATCCGTATCAGGTAGTTTTTCCTGATCATCGTTTAACCAAGAGGGTTTATTTTTTCCTGGCAAAGGCTCTTCTCGCGTAACCCTGCCAATAAAGGTTGCTAGCGCTTGTCTATGGTGTTCTTCCATAAATGGCAGATCCACGAAGCACTCTTCATTTAGTGCTCCGTGGGTAAAATCATTAGCAAGAACTACTTTATTGAATCGTATCGCCATTTTCCGCCAATCGACTTACTTTTTCATATAAGTCGATAGCATATCAAAAATAGCGTCATCGGAGCGTGGTAAATCAAATTTTACCGCTCCCTGAGAAGAATTTTTATGGGATCTGGACAGCAGAACAACGTCGGCACGAGATTTGTACTCGCGACGACGTTCGATACTGCTTCCGTCCCTGCAAGAATTTACGTGAGCCAACATATGAGTCCTATGTTCTGGGTGAGTGATGGCAAAGAACTAAGTTCTCTCTGCCTTTTTATGTTAAGAGCAGTACTCGTGACCAGTCACGAAAAGCCGTACCTTTTAGGTAAAATTAGGGTGGCGTGAACGCCACCCTAATAACAACTACTCTTACATACACTATGATATAGTGTATGTAAGAGTAGTTATATCATGATTAATGATTCAAAAAAGCTGCGATGATGAGCCACGATCTTAAGAAAGAAAACACCGAAATACCCAATACAATTCTCTCTATCTGGGGAAGAACTATCCTCGGTTCAGGATGGACAACAATCCCGAACGAGCTACTTAAGAATCAAGCTAGGCTGGGACTAAGCAACTCTGAGTTAGTTTTACTGATCCACCTCATCTCCTTCATGCACAGTTCTTCAGCAAAGATCTTTCCGTCGATAGAACTGTTATCAGAACGCATGAGTCAGGACAGAAGAACAATCCAGAGAACAATTCAGAGACTGGAAGAAAAGGAGCTAATCAGGAAAAGAGTTAGGTCAAAGGGTAAACTGGATATCGGGCTAACAAACGTATATGACATATCTCCATTGATGTTAAAAATAATTAATATTCAATTACCTAGCATGACCCCTCCGCCACAAATTCATGTATGCCCGAGATGTAAAAAAATAGCAAAATCAGAGGCTGAAATTGAGAGTCTTTTTGGCTACCGGAGGGTAAACCCTGATAAACGGGTGATTCAAAGTTGGTGTAAAGAATGCAGAGGAACCCCCCACCAGACTTAAACATCACAGAACCTGAACAGTATTTCAGCATACTTTCACGCGCCAACAAAACAGGCCCGCAGCTGGCGGACCTGTTTGCCTTAACGCCCCCGAATATAAATTTCGGTAATGATGGCGGTGATGCTTCGTTTTACAATCGCTGTATCACTAACATTATCCATCCCTTCACGCTTCATCCGCCCAAGCAAGCGGTTGTTGTGATTTAAATCCCTGATTAAGGCGTCAGTTGTCTTTTTTATCATAGGGGTTGCCCTCCATTTTCTTAGTTGCGAGCTTCTGTGGCTCACTCTTATTTATCTCTCGTTTTATACGACCCCATGTAACGGTGATAAAAAGTAATTTTTCGGCACCATTTAACATAAAGCTCTCATTGTACGCACCGCTAAAACGCACTCAGGGCGTTTCTGACGGATAACAGGTAAAAGCGGCAACAAACCACCCGAAAACCCGCCAGAAACACACCGGCTAAATCATACCCGGATGCATGGCTATGCAGCCAGGTGCATGAGTCCGGTTTTGACGGCAAACGGGCACCGTAAGCCGTATTTCTGGCAAATATCACTGACTCCAATTAAAGTAGTCATATGTATTACACATGACTACAAAGGTGATTTTATGTCAGCAGCGACATCCATCAGGCTTGACGATGAACTCAAAGACCGCCTGAAAACTCTTGCCGATGACCGCCATCGCTCTGCTCATGCTCTGATGCTGGAAGCGATCACCGAATACATCGACCGGGAAGAAAAGCGCAGCCAGTACCTGAGGGATGGACAGGCCGCATGGCAGCACTATCAGGAAACCGGCCTGCACCTGAGCGCCGAAGAGGTGGAAGCGTGGATAGATACCTGGGGAACTGAGAATGAGCAGGATGCTCCACCATGCCACAGGTAATTGTCTCCGCACTGGCGCAGCGGGATTTACAGCGCCTGCAGGACTTTCTCAAAACCAAAAACCGGCTGGCGGCCAGAAAAGCCGGTGAAGTGATCATCCGGGCTATCCAGCAACTGAAAACGCAGCCGGACATGGGCCGTCCGGTTTCTCTTCTCCCGCTGGAATACCAGGAACTGGTGATCGGATTTGGCGACAGTGGTTATGTGATGCTCTATCGCCACGACCGGGAAACGGACCGGATAGTGATCCTGACAGTCCGGCACCAGAAAGAAGCCGGATATCACGGCCTGCAGGAATAATTTCCCCTGAGCACCGATCTGCTCTGCAATTCACCGCCGGAGCAGACCGGACTCTATAGCAAAAATCAGCGCCTCCAGTATCAGTCCAACCACCTTCACAGCCGCTATTGCCATTAATGCTTTCATCGTCTTGCCCCTGTTTTATCTGATACCGCTATTGCATCACCTGCCTGCAGCGGAAACCACTGACTGTACTTGTCGCAATACCGCGACAATCACCAGACGATTGGAACAGAAAAAAATCGACAGGAGCGACTGATAGCGTTCAGCGCTTCCCGTTATCAGCAGGAAATTCGGGTTACATTGGCACTACAATGACTGTGAGAAATTATACACCTTTCACACACGAAAAAATCAGGGGTATACAGTGACAAAAACATTGCTCAACCTTTCACAGGCAGCACAGGCAGTCGGCATCACCAGAAGAACGCTATATAACCATGTAAAGCAAGGTAAAGTGACCGTGTCACGCGACGGGAAAAACAACCCAGTCGTGGATGTATCCGAACTGATCCGCGTATACGGCAATGTGAATTTACCTGAGAAACAAATTCCCAGTATTTCACACCGTGAAAATACACAGAAAAATTTCCCACACGAGCAACTGACAGCCATGCAGAAAGAGCTGGCTGAAATGAAACAGGCCATCACGTTGATGCTGGAAGACAAAACGCTGCGGGAAAAAGAAAATCAGCAGCATGAGGACGAGAAAAACCAGCTGCGGGAAGAAATCAAAAAGCTCAGCGAAAGCCTGGAGCAGGCGCAAAAAAAAGGGTTCTGGTCCAGGCTGTTTGGTTAAAGCGACGGACCATCCAGACCTTTTTGTCGCAGCGGTCGCTCCGGCTCCGGCGTTTTCTCGTGCTGCAGCGCCCGTTCATGTGCCTGCCGCTGCTCGATGGTGTTCATCTCACGGACAAGCGGCGCAGCTGCTCGCTTAAACTCTGCACCTGCCTGCTCAAGTCCGACACACGCTCGCTCAGCGCCGCGTTCTCCCGTTGCGTAATGCCAAACATCCTCTGCAACTCCGAGGAGGCGGCTTCCCACGCGCTCAGCTGCTGCGCGTAATCCTGCTGCAGTTGCTCGAATGCGCTCAACAATTGCGTTTCCAGTTCCGTCATTCAGCTCTACTCCTGCACCAGTTTTACTGCGTTCATAGCCCCGTCGTTCACCGTCCAGTTCGTGTCGCCTTTCATCCCCGACGGCAGCACCAGAAAACGTCCGTTGCTGTCCTCCCGGTATGTCACGCCCCACGTTCGCGCGTTCAGCTTCGACAGTGCATCTTTCTGCTCGCTGATGGCCTGGTAGTTGTCGAGAATTTTCTGCCCCTGCCACCACAGAATGCTCCCGCTCGTGCAGATCAGCAGGAACGACACTCCGGCGATTATCAGCCACGTCCGCCCGATGGTTTTCAGCATCCCTCTGGTGTTCTGGCTGATGGCGGAGGACAGCTTCTGGTCGTGGTCGAGGATAGCGCTGTTGATTCGCTTCGCGCTTTCGCTCAGTTCCTGATTTACATACGCTTCGTGCTCGCTGAATGCGGCTTTCAGCATCTCGCTGGTAGATTGCCGCTGCGCTTTCGAGTTCTGCTCTAAGTCCTGCGCCAGCGTTAAAAGACTGCTCATAGATGGCTCCTTTCAGTCGGATATTTCGTCCCCCGTCCGGGTTGGCAATGCTGATACTGCTTCGCGTGGTACGTACCACCTCAAAACCAGCCACAGTGAGCGCCTCAGTCACGTCCTGCCGCGTTTTAAGCTCCCCGGACGAGGCTAACACCATTAAACCCTGCGTAATCGCTCTGACAGCCTCCTGCAGCGCCTGTGGCAGGGCCGACGGCGTGACCAGCTCGCGTCGGTTTGCCGGGTCGTTCGGGTCATGCAATCCCAGCCGGCCATTCACCACCGTCTGCCACGCATCGATACGCGGGCGATCGGCTCGGTCGTAATACGGCTGCAGACGTTTTCCGGTCAGCAGTTCGGTGTTCGGAATGAGGAAATTCAGCTCCACCCGCCCTTTGTCGGCGTGTTCCACCCACAGCACGCTGTACTGGTCTTTATCGAGTCCGGGCATCAGAACCCGCTCGAAACTCTCCATCAGCTTTTCGCGCTGTCCGGGCGCCAGGTCACTCTCGGCAAACGATAGCACCCCGGAAGTGTATTTCTTGGCATACGGTGAGGCATCAATCAGCTCCAGGACTTCCTCCGGCTTGCCCTGCAGCACCGTCGCCCCGTCACGCTGTCGGTCTTTACCCAGCAGATAATCCACCGGCCCACAGCCGCCTCCGCGCCCGCGCGGATGGAATTTAACGATCATCGTCAGCTCCGTTCTCCCGCACCGTATGCCGTAGCCGTTCAAGGCCGGCATCGATGGCCATCAGCGCAGCCACCACCTGAACCCGATCAGCACCAGACCACTGACCGCCGTTAATTTTCCGGGCGATCTGGTTAAGGTTATTGCCCATGCCTGCGAGCTGACGCAGTAAAACCGGATCGATGGACGGCAGCCGTGATGACCGCGCCGGTCGGGTATCTAGACAGATTTGCCGCATCCACGCCGCCAGCTGTTTGCCGTCACAGCGTTCAAGCAGCTGCTGATGCTCATCCTGCGTGACCCACATGGTCAGCATCTTGTCGCGTTTTGTACTCAAACGGCCTCCGGTGAAAATATTTAGGGGGGGAGGTCTAACGCAGCTCCCGGAGAGGTACACAGCTTGTCTGTGGGCATCTGCCGGGAGCCGGCAAGCCCGACCGGGTGCGTCAGGCCGTTGACCTTAGCGGGTTTCGGGGCGCAGCCCTGAACCAGTCACAGTGCGCTAGCGCTGTGTATACTGGCTTACTCAGGTTAGCACGGTGGCAATGTGCGTGTTAACTGCGTTATTTGGCAGGGGAAAATGCGGGGGCAAGACGTAAGCAGAATAATGACAGGACGGTGATATTGCGCCTCCTCGCTCACTCGGTCGCGATGCTCCGGACGTGAGACTGCGGCGGGCGCTGCGTACTCTCACGCAAAGATAAACAGGGAGTGTGGCGTGAAAAAGAAAAGCAGGGCAAAGGCCGCGGGGAACCCGTTTTTTCATAGGCTCCGCCTCCCCTGACGAGTATCACAAATGGACGCTCAAATCAGTGGAAGACGAAACCCGACAGGACTTAAAGATGCCGGTGATTTCTCGCCGGCGGCTCCCTCGCGCGCTCTCCTGTTCCGACCCTGCCGCCTACCGGATACCTGTCCCGCCTTTTTCCCTTCGGGAAGCGTGGCGCTTTCTCATAGCTTACGCTGCTGGTATCTCGGCTCGGTGTAGGTCGTTCGCTCCAAGCTGGGCTGTGTGCACGAACCCCCCGTTCAGCCCGACTGCTGCGCCCGTTCCGGTAACTATCAACTTGAGTCCAACCCGGAAAGACACGCAAAAACGCCACTGGCAGCAGCCATTGGTAACTGATGATGTGCGAGAGATTTAGAGAGTGCTTGAAGTGGTGGCCTGACTGCGGCTACACTGAAAGAACAGTTTTGGTGACTCGTCTCGCACAAGACAGTTACCTGGTTAAGCAGTTCCCCAACTGACTTAACCTTCGATCAAACCACCTCCCCAGGTGGTTTTTTCGTTTACAGGGCAAGAGATTACGCGCAGAAAAAAAGGATCTCAAGGAGATCCTTTCCAGATCGACGAATACATCATTATTTAATGGACAGCAGCTATCGCCATTTAAGATGGGAAAACCAGTTAGTCGATATGGTTGTTAACTCCAGGGAAAGCACCATTCACGCCTTTAATGACACTGGAATTCCGCAAGTGGAGCTGGAACGATTTATCAGTCATGCTGGCGGTTGCCGAACAATCTACACACCATCGGCGTAGCCAGTAATGAGCCAGCGATTTTCTAACCTCAACCAATTTTACACCGTCAGTCATTTGCATATCACTTTCAATGGCTTTCTTATGCTGAACCCGAGGATGAACAACCAGTTCTAAAGAAATATATGTATTCCAGTCATCATCAAATTCTCTCAGACATTCCGCAGGCGCAGAGCCATCTTCCCCAAAAATCTCCTGAATTCGTCCTACGACAAGATCTAAAAACTTGCATCTTCCAAGATCATAACAACGGACGTATGTTTTAAGGTCGTTGTAGAACATCGAGTGAGGGACGATTTTCTTCTCTGAAGCCCCTGAAGTCATAGAGTAATAGGATATGTTCAGCACATTCATATTCAGAATCGCACGGGTTATGCTGGTTATATCCTTCGGATTTATTTCAGCCAGACTCGGGATAGTTTCAATCAAGGGATAGCCAGCACCTAAAAACCGGGATTCATCCAGATCGGTAAGCTTTGAAAAAATCAGATCCTCAGAGGCTTCATAAATTGGCTTAAATTTATCGAAATCGGCAACATACCTCTTAACCCTATGATCTAAATATAAATTATCACCACTTTGCTCCTTGTATCTTTTGATATCACGGCTAGCTGCAGCACCTTTAATCCCAAACTTATCCATTAAGTCTATGCGGGATAACCAGCCTCTCATCATTAAAAGCCACTCTATGTGCCAGAGCCTGTCATCTATAAAATTCTGATTTCTAATGTTTTTCATAAGATAGCAATCCTAGGAATTATTACACCGATCAAAAGTTGTACTCATCTTCAAGATCACTTATCATGAGCATAACAATAGCACATTTCCCGATAGGAGAATGACTAAAATGGCAACGAACAAACCATACGGCGATGGACATCGCATTGGCGCAGTAAAGCAACGCTCTCAGTTCCAGACCCCGGCAGGGCTATGGGCAAAGCGAGATTCTACGACAGGTAGAATTATGGATGTAAAACAAGACGGAAACCCGTTTAAGGGGGTAAGGAAGGAAAAATGATTGGGTTAGCCTGTACCACCAGAACTAACCCTAACAAACCACACACAAACGCGGCGCTTGAGTACCACCTCAAGTGCTTTTACAAGCCAGCCACTAGATTTGTTGGTTGCTACAGTACAATTTTAATAGCAAAAATCAACATTCATGTGGCGAAAAACAGGAATGCAACATGCAGACAGAAGAGTCTCAGGCATACATTTTTCGCCCTTACATCACAGTAAAGGGCAAACGAATCACCCGTCCGAACGGCGGGATGTTCAAAATTCCAATTAATCGCGAAAAGAAAAGTTAGTGATCGCAGCCCTAACGGGCTGTTCTAAATTTGATTAAAAAGGATGGTTCTATGTCAGTTTACTGTGTCTCTTATGACCTGAATAAAGCAGGTCAGAACTACAATGCGCTATACGACGAGTTAAAAAAGTCGCCGGGATGGTGCCACCCCTTAGATTCCACCTGGCTAATATCAACCAGGGAAACAGCCCAACAGCTGTCGGATCGTTTGCGTAGGCATCTAGACAATAATGACACCTTGCTTGTGATTGGTGTAACCAAAGAATATGCCGGATGGCTTCCGCAAACCACATGGGATTGGATGAAGCAGCACATCTAGAGCAAAAGCCCTTCGGGGCTTTTTTTTATGCCTATATGCAGTCGATTTACCATAACACTCTAATTGTACGTACCATAGAAAGGCAATGCTGTCATAGAAAACAGGGGTAAGTAAGAACACACCTTGCAGAAGTTTTATAGAGGGGCTCACTCATCAAAGAGTGATACAGGCAGAAAACAGTAATTAAATTATCAATAGGTACGTTGCTAACCTACTCATCTTCCAAAAATAGCGGATTATTATTGTCAGAAGCAGGAAATGGTTGGTGTTTAGGCGAAAATCCGACAACAAAAACCGTACCGTCATCCATCTTTTGATAGTGGATAACCTCTGCAGAGGTCAACCCTGAAAGATTGAGGGATAGATTGTATGTCATTGATTTTAAGCGAGTAGCATCATTGTAAGGCCCACAGTGATAATGCCAGTAATTTCCATCCTGGTAGGCATCCGTATCAGGTAGTTTTTCCTGATCATCGTTTAACCAAGAGGGTTTATTTTTTCCTGGCAAAGGCTCTTCTCGCGTAACCCTGCCAATAAAGGTTGCTAGCGCTTGTCTATGGTGTTCTTCCATAAATGGCAGATCCACGAAGCACTCTTCATTTAGTGCTCCGTGGGTAAAATCATTAGCAAGAACTACTTTATTGAATCGTATCGCCATTTTCCGCCAATCGACTTACTTTTTCATATAAGTCGATAGCATATCAAAAATAGCGTCATCGGAGCGTGGTAAATCAAATTTTACCGCTCCCTGAGAAGAATTTTTATGGGATCTGGACAGCAGAACAACGTCGGCACGAGATTTGTACTCGCGACGACGTTCGATACTGCTTCCGTCCCTGCAAGAATTTACGTGAGCCAACATATGAGTCCTATGTTCTGGGTGAGTGATGGCAAAGAACTAAGTTCTCTCTGCCTTTTTATGTTAAGAGCAGTACTCGTGACCAGTCACGAAAAGCCGTACCTTTTAGGTAAAATTAGGGTGGCGTGAACGCCACCCTAATAACAACTACTCTTACATACACTATGATATAGTGTATGTAAGAGTAGTTATATCATGATTAATGATTCAAAAAAGCTGCGATGATGAGCCACGATCTTAAGAAAGAAAACACCGAAATACCCAATACAATTCTCTCTATCTGGGGAAGAACTATCCTCGGTTCAGGATGGACAACAATCCCGAACGAGCTACTTAAGAATCAAGCTAGGCTGGGACTAAGCAACTCTGAGTTAGTTTTACTGATCCACCTCATCTCCTTCATGCACAGTTCTTCAGCAAAGATCTTTCCGTCGATAGAACTGTTATCAGAACGCATGAGTCAGGACAGAAGAACAATCCAGAGAACAATTCAGAGACTGGAAGAAAAGGAGCTAATCAGGAAAAGAGTTAGGTCAAAGGGTAAACTGGATATCGGGCTAACAAACGTATATGACATATCTCCATTGATGTTAAAAATAATTAATATTCAATTACCTAGCATGACCCCTCCGCCACAAATTCATGTATGCCCGAGATGTAAAAAAATAGCAAAATCAGAGGCTGAAATTGAGAGTCTTTTTGGCTACCGGAGGGTAAACCCTGATAAACGGGTGATTCAAAGTTGGTGTAAAGAATGCAGAGGAACCCCCCACCAGACTTAAACATCACAGAACCTGAACAGTATTTCAGCATACTTTCACGCGCCAACAAAACAGGCCCGCAGCTGGCGGACCTGTTTGCCTTAACGCCCCCGAATATAAATTTCGGTAATGATGGCGGTGATGCTTCGTTTTACAATCGCTGTATCACTAACATTATCCATCCCTTCACGCTTCATCCGCCCAAGCAAGCGGTTGTTGTGATTTAAATCCCTGATTAAGGCGTCAGTTGTCTTTTTTATCATAGGGGTTGCCCTCCATTTTCTTAGTTGCGAGCTTCTGTGGCTCACTCTTATTTATCTCTCGTTTTATACGACCCCATGTAACGGTGATAAAAAGTAATTTTTCGGCACCATTTAACATAAAGCTCTCATTGTACGCACCGCTAAAACGCACTCAGGGCGTTTCTGACGGATAACAGGTAAAAGCGGCAACAAACCACCCGAAAACCCGCCAGAAACACACCGGCTAAATCATACCCGGATGCATGGCTATGCAGCCAGGTGCATGAGTCCGGTTTTGACGGCAAACGGGCACCGTAAGCCGTATTTCTGGCAAATATCACTGACTCCAATTAAAGTAGTCATATGTATTACACATGACTACAAAGGTGATTTTATGTCAGCAGCGACATCCATCAGGCTTGACGATGAACTCAAAGACCGCCTGAAAACTCTTGCCGATGACCGCCATCGCTCTGCTCATGCTCTGATGCTGGAAGCGATCACCGAATACATCGACCGGGAAGAAAAGCGCAGCCAGTACCTGAGGGATGGACAGGCCGCATGGCAGCACTATCAGGAAACCGGCCTGCACCTGAGCGCCGAAGAGGTGGAAGCGTGGATAGATACCTGGGGAACTGAGAATGAGCAGGATGCTCCACCATGCCACAGGTAATTGTCTCCGCACTGGCGCAGCGGGATTTACAGCGCCTGCAGGACTTTCTCAAAACCAAAAACCGGCTGGCGGCCAGAAAAGCCGGTGAAGTGATCATCCGGGCTATCCAGCAACTGAAAACGCAGCCGGACATGGGCCGTCCGGTTTCTCTTCTCCCGCTGGAATACCAGGAACTGGTGATCGGATTTGGCGACAGTGGTTATGTGATGCTCTATCGCCACGACCGGGAAACGGACCGGATAGTGATCCTGACAGTCCGGCACCAGAAAGAAGCCGGATATCACGGCC
This sequence comes from Citrobacter arsenatis, assembly GCF_004353845.1. Classification (GTDB taxonomy): domain Bacteria; phylum Pseudomonadota; class Gammaproteobacteria; order Enterobacterales; family Enterobacteriaceae; genus Citrobacter; species Citrobacter arsenatis. The sequence continues at coordinate 2,953 of NZ_CP037862.1, read as the reverse complement.
TGCAGGAATAATTTCCCCTGAGCACCGATCTGCTCTGCAATTCACCGCCGGAGCAGACCGGACTCTATAGCAAAAATCAGCGCCTCCAGTATCAGTCCAACCACCTTCACAGCCGCTATTGCCATTAATGCTTTCATCGTCTTGCCCCTGTTTTATCTGATACCGCTATTGCATCACCTGCCTGCAGCGGAAACCACTGACTGTACTTGTCGCAATACCGCGACAATCACCAGACGATTGGAACAGAAAAAAATCGACAGGAGCGACTGATAGCGTTCAGCGCTTCCCGTTATCAGCAGGAAATTCGGGTTACATTGGCACTACAATGACTGTGAGAAATTATACACCTTTCACACACGAAAAAATCAGGGGTATACAGTGACAAAAACATTGCTCAACCTTTCACAGGCAGCACAGGCAGTCGGCATCACCAGAAGAACGCTATATAACCATGTAAAGCAAGGTAAAGTGACCGTGTCACGCGACGGGAAAAACAACCCAGTCGTGGATGTATCCGAACTGATCCGCGTATACGGCAATGTGAATTTACCTGAGAAACAAATTCCCAGTATTTCACACCGTGAAAATACACAGAAAAATTTCCCACACGAGCAACTGACAGCCATGCAGAAAGAGCTGGCTGAAATGAAACAGGCCATCACGTTGATGCTGGAAGACAAAACGCTGCGGGAAAAAGAAAATCAGCAGCATGAGGACGAGAAAAACCAGCTGCGGGAAGAAATCAAAAAGCTCAGCGAAAGCCTGGAGCAGGCGCAAAAAAAAGGGTTCTGGTCCAGGCTGTTTGGTTAAAGCGACGGACCATCCAGACCTTTTTGTCGCAGCGGTCGCTCCGGCTCCGGCGTTTTCTCGTGCTGCAGCGCCCGTTCATGTGCCTGCCGCTGCTCGATGGTGTTCATCTCACGGACAAGCGGCGCAGCTGCTCGCTTAAACTCTGCACCTGCCTGCTCAAGTCCGACACACGCTCGCTCAGCGCCGCGTTCTCCCGTTGCGTAATGCCAAACATCCTCTGCAACTCCGAGGAGGCGGCTTCCCACGCGCTCAGCTGCTGCGCGTAATCCTGCTGCAGTTGCTCGAATGCGCTCAACAATTGCGTTTCCAGTTCCGTCATTCAGCTCTACTCCTGCACCAGTTTTACTGCGTTCATAGCCCCGTCGTTCACCGTCCAGTTCGTGTCGCCTTTCATCCCCGACGGCAGCACCAGAAAACGTCCGTTGCTGTCCTCCCGGTATGTCACGCCCCACGTTCGCGCGTTCAGCTTCGACAGTGCATCTTTCTGCTCGCTGATGGCCTGGTAGTTGTCGAGAATTTTCTGCCCCTGCCACCACAGAATGCTCCCGCTCGTGCAGATCAGCAGGAACGACACTCCGGCGATTATCAGCCACGTCCGCCCGATGGTTTTCAGCATCCCTCTGGTGTTCTGGCTGATGGCGGAGGACAGCTTCTGGTCGTGGTCGAGGATAGCGCTGTTGATTCGCTTCGCGCTTTCGCTCAGTTCCTGATTTACATACGCTTCGTGCTCGCTGAATGCGGCTTTCAGCATCTCGCTGGTAGATTGCCGCTGCGCTTTCGAGTTCTGCTCTAAGTCCTGCGCCAGCGTTAAAAGACTGCTCATAGATGGCTCCTTTCAGTCGGATATTTCGTCCCCCGTCCGGGTTGGCAATGCTGATACTGCTTCGCGTGGTACGTACCACCTCAAAACCAGCCACAGTGAGCGCCTCAGTCACGTCCTGCCGCGTTTTAAGCTCCCCGGACGAGGCTAACACCATTAAACCCTGCGTAATCGCTCTGACAGCCTCCTGCAGCGCCTGTGGCAGGGCCGACGGCGTGACCAGCTCGCGTCGGTTTGCCGGGTCGTTCGGGTCATGCAATCCCAGCCGGCCATTCACCACCGTCTGCCACGCATCGATACGCGGGCGATCGGCTCGGTCGTAATACGGCTGCAGACGTTTTCCGGTCAGCAGTTCGGTGTTCGGAATGAGGAAATTCAGCTCCACCCGCCCTTTGTCGGCGTGTTCCACCCACAGCACGCTGTACTGGTCTTTATCGAGTCCGGGCATCAGAACCCGCTCGAAACTCTCCATCAGCTTTTCGCGCTGTCCGGGCGCCAGGTCACTCTCGGCAAACGATAGCACCCCGGAAGTGTATTTCTTGGCATACGGTGAGGCATCAATCAGCTCCAGGACTTCCTCCGGCTTGCCCTGCAGCACCGTCGCCCCGTCACGCTGTCGGTCTTTACCCAGCAGATAATCCACCGGCCCACAGCCGCCTCCGCGCCCGCGCGGATGGAATTTAACGATCATCGTCAGCTCCGTTCTCCCGCACCGTATGCCGTAGCCGTTCAAGGCCGGCATCGATGGCCATCAGCGCAGCCACCACCTGAACCCGATCAGCACCAGACCACTGACCGCCGTTAATTTTCCGGGCGATCTGGTTAAGGTTATTGCCCATGCCTGCGAGCTGACGCAGTAAAACCGGATCGATGGACGGCAGCCGTGATGACCGCGCCGGTCGGGTATCTAGACAGATTTGCCGCATCCACGCCGCCAGCTGTTTGCCGTCACAGCGTTCAAGCAGCTGCTGATGCTCATCCTGCGTGACCCACATGGTCAGCATCTTGTCGCGTTTTGTACTCAAACGGCCTCCGGTGAAAATATTTAGGGGGGAGGTCTAACGCAGCTCCCGGAGAGGTACACAGCTTGTCTGTGGGCATCTGCCGGGAGCCGGCAAGCCCGACCGGGTGCGTCAGGCCGTTGACCTTAGCGGGTTTCGGGGCGCAGCCCTGAACCAGTCACAGTGCGCTAGCGCTGTGTATACTGGCTTACTCAGGTTAGCACGGTGGCAATGTGCGTGTTAACTGCGTTATTTGGCAGGGGAAAATGCGGGGGCAAGACGTAAGCAGAATAATGACAGGACGGTGATATTGCGCCTCCTC